>NZ_CAXTBM010000100.1:0-14018 GCF_964242765.1 uncultured Hymenobacter sp. | reverse complement strand
GTCCGGGCCGCCGTCGGGGCTGTAGCCGAGCGGGTTGCCGTTGCGGGCGGCGCGGTCTTCGTAGGCGTGCACGTTGTTGCCGCGGGTGATGGTGAACTCGGGGCCGGCCGTGCCGTTGGTGTCGTGCCAGCCGAAGGGGGAGTACATTGGGTCGGCCGGGTTCACCAAAAGCTGCCGGCTGCCGTAGAGGGGGCTTTCTACGGTCAAGGGGTAAGCGTTGTAGCTGTTGGGCGTAGCGGCTGCACTACTCGGTTGTTGCTGGGGCCACGAGGAGGTAGCTAACGCGCGTTGCGTAAGCTCCATAAAACCTACGGGCTCCGAGTTGGTTAGATCGGTCTTATCAACTAGTTGGCCCGTCGCGGCATCGACGCGCACGTTCCAGTAGTGCTCCCCGTTCTTGGGCGCAATGGTCACGTCCCAAACCAGCACCAACTCGCCGCTAGGCCGGGCTTGGTACATGAGCTTCACGGAAATGGGATCCAGCGAAATGCCGCCTTCATTGAAGACCATGCCATCGGCTGGCGCGCCGGCTTTCGTGAGCGTCAGGTTGCCGGGGGCCGGGAGGTTCAGGGCGCGGGCCGCCGCGGCCACCGCTTGCACTGGCGTAAGGGTGGGGGCCGTGGCCGCCGTACGGGCCAGCGTTGCTAGGTTGGGAATGAAGGCCGTGTGCATGCTAACCACCTTCTCGCTGCGGTCGAGGTGCAGGTCGGCTTCCGCGCCATAAATTTCAATGCCCTGGTACCGCTGCCGTAAATACACGTGCGTGATGGCCGACGAGCCTTCATCGGTGTAGGAACTGGTTACGGCCGGGTTGGCTACGTCGGTAGCACTCAACCCGTACTTGGTGCTCTGGGTGCCGAGTTGCTGCAACGCAGCGCGCAAGGGCGTAGATTGAGCCGCGGCCAAGCCGGGCAATGCCAGCATAGCAGCTACAAGCAAAGGGCGGCAACTAGAGGGCGTAAAGTTTGTCTTCATATAGACGGATAAGGGTGAAAGAGCGAAACACAATAGCCTTGTAAAGGCTGCTTGCTTCTAAACCTATCGATGATATCGGAGAATCAGAAATATTTATCTAGTAATAGAGCAATAAGATTATGTGCATGAGCTTCCTGCCAGACTTCAAGAAACCGTCTTTATTACAGTGTGGATTTTAGCCTTCCATCTGACAATCAGTGCGTAACCACATGGCGGGTATTACTTATTTCGCATACTTACTGCTGCGCTACTGTTGAGCCCGAACCCGAAGAAGAAACTAAAGCCGCTGCCAGGTAGTGAAAACAAAACTGCGCAAAGCTTGCCCCGATAAGGCGAAGCTTTGCGCAGTACAGTTAAACAAAGCAGTAGTTCTAGTCCTCGTCCTCTAGCCGGTCTTTGGTAATGATGTTAACCATGCCGTCTTCGCTAACTACAATGGCTAGGCAGGGGTAGGGCGACGTTTCGACGTAGCGAATAGCAGAGTTGTAGCGGGCCCCACGGGTGCTGGTACCGCGGCCCGAAGCCTTACCGTCCAGAATCACACCAATGGAGTAGCAATAGCCATCGGGGTCGAGGAGCACGGCCCCGTCGATAGAGGTAACGAGGCGCGTGATGAGCGGCGTGAGCGGCACCGGCTCGATAAGCGTGCATTGCAGCTTTAGGCGGTCGGCTTCGGCCAGGGCCTCGGTGGTAATGACCATCAGCGTGCCGTGCTTTTGGCGGCTGGCTTCCAGCACTACTTCCCAAAGGTGCTCGATCTTGGCGGAGTCGGTGAGGTGGAATGTGCGCTTCAGGTCTTTGCGGAAACGGGTGCGGTTGACGCGCGAACGAGGCAAGCTAGGCTGGCTGTAAATCGTACGCATCAGCACTTTGCCATCGTGCTGAAACTCCCAGGCGTAGTGATTGATGAAGTTGATAACAAACAAGTCTTCCCGAGTCGGGTCGTACTCGCCAACCAAGCGGCCAAGGGCGTACACATTCTCGCTGTCGGAGAGCAAGCTTACGTCGGGCGTCGTCATTTCTAGCAGCTTGCGCACGGCCCGGTAGTCGGTGAGCGGGGTAGGGCAGGTAAGGGCAAATACCTCTTCCACGTTGGGGTGGCGGCGACGGGCCATGATGAGCTTGCCTACGCCGCCGGCCCCTTCGTAGCGCAAACTGGAAATAGTGTTCAGCGTGTTGAAGAGTCGAGTCGCCCCAGGCTCAGCCCCGAGCGCCTGCGCTGGCGTATCGAGCAAACTCTTGCCAGCGGCCCGCAGGATTTCTTCGGACTCACGGGGGCGCATCATCATCCCAGAACCGGGCTCCGGTTCGCTCAACGATTTCACGCACTCCTCCGTGAAGCGGAAGATGGCTGCCGCCAACAACGACGGCGCCAGGGGCCGACCATCGGTGTAGAAACGGTGTGGCCGCAACGACGGATACGCGCGCATGGCCTTGCGCCGCACCCGCAGCACCGTCATTACGAAGTAGCCGTTGATGCGGATAGGCCAGCCCGGTACGTGCTGGTAGATGGTGTTCTCATCCAGTCGATCAAACACATCCTGCACGGCCGTGCGAATGCCCAGTGACTCTTGCCGCCGGTCGAGCATTTCCGGAGTCACTTCCTCCCGCACCGAGATGGGAACAGGGACGAGCCGTTCGATGTCGCGGCCCCGGGCTACAGCACTCGTGAAATGCAGCGTATCGAGGCCGTGGTTGGCGGGTTCCAAATGCACCAGCGGTGCATCGGCCGCGGGCGAGTCGATATGCAGGGCCAGCAGCATCGTGAACGGTTCCAGCTCTTCGTCAAGGACGCTGAAAATACCGTTGGCAATGTTTTGGGCGGCCTGCAAAAACCGCGTCTGGTAAGGCCAAACGTGGAAAGTGTCGGCTTCGACGGGCGGCTGAGTGGTTACGGGCGGAGCAGAAAGTAGTGGAAGAGTAAGCATGGGGAAGGCGGAAAGGGCACTCAAAACAATCACCACAACTAGCGGCCTCACTCTGGCAGGAAGTGACCAGGTGGGTACACAGCTAAGTAGTTGGATATAAGCAACAAGATAATGGACTTGGATTATTTTTGCGACACACAAACTTAGCCGTATACCCCTCAAGTACGTAGGCTCATCTTATTACTAAAGACAACCACCTACCCTATTGAGTGACGCATACCTCAGGTAATTACCTTAGAGCTGAAAGAGAACAGGCAAAACCATCTTTTGCTTTAATGGCTGCCCTTGATAGGAAGCGGGCGTCCACTTGGGTGCTGTCTTGATAAGCCGCAGCGCTTCCTGGTCTAGGCCCGAGCCCAATGGTTTTACCACTTTGGCGTCGGTGAGAGACCCGTCTTTTTGAATGACGAACTCCACCATCACCCGACCTTCTATCTTCCGCTGCCGGGCCAGAGCGGGGTACTGCTGGTTTTTCTGAATCCACTCGAAAAACACCTCGGTGCCTCCCACGGGCCGGGCCGGCTGGTCGGGCGTGATGATGGTAGCCCCCGACTTGGTTGGGGTGCCGGCTGGTTTGGGAATGCCAGTTGAGGTAGTGCCTACCGGGGCATCGGGTTCGGTGGCCGGCGCGGGGCCACCCGCGCCAAGAGGTATCTGGAAGGCTATCGGGACGCTGACGCGCTGCCGCACTTTTTGGCCCTTGTGCTGAGCAGGCGTCCATTTGGGGCCACCTTTAATCAGCCGCACCGCTTCGGCATCCAACTGCGGATCGACGGGCTTGCTGGCCGTCACGTTGGAGATGACACCAGTTTTCTCGACTACAAACGTAACTTCCACGGTGCCGGCCGCCCCGCGCTGCAAGGCGGCGGTGGGGTATTGTTGGTTGTCGGCCAGGTAGTGAGCATAGGCTTCCACGCCACCAACGGGCACGGCTGGCTGGGCCACGGCGTCATAGATTTGTTCGGGTTCCGGCTTGGAGTACTTCAATTTTTGCTGGGCCAGTACGGGCGCGGCCATTGGCAGGGCCAGCACCGCCACGAGGGCGAAACGACGGAAAAAAAGCGGCATAGCGAGGAATACAGGAATAAATTGGATTATCTGGAAGATAACTCAACAACCGCACCAGGCCAGCCGCTGGTTCAGTGGTGCTCTGCCGACCCCAAAAATCGGCTAGTTTTGGCGGATGGCACCTGACACTACTTCCGCTGGCGGCGCATCGGCCGCTTCCACTGCCCACAATTCCAGCCGCGCCCCCGAGCCGGTTGGGCTCTATCCACACGCGCGTCGGGTAGGTGATTTGCTGTTTTTGTCGGGGGTGGGGCCGCGCCAGCGCGGGCAACTGGCCGTGCCCGGTGTGGAGCTAGATGCCGCCGGCAACATCACACGCTACGATTTCGAGCGGCAGTGCCACGCCGTTTTCCAAAACGTGCGCTACATCTTGGAAGAAGCTGGCGCCCGCTGGGAGGATTTGGTTGATGTGACGGTGTTTCTGACCAACATGAAAACCGACTTTCCCACCTACAACCGCCTCTACGCCGAGTACTTCCAGAGCAACCAACCCTGCCGCACCACCGTCGAGGTGAATTGTTTGCCCACGCCTATTGCCATCGAGCTGAAGTGCATAGCAGTTGTAGCAGCATAAGGCATAGCCATAACGCAAGCCATGGTCGGGCTGTACTAGGTTGTGTTGCGCAAATGATGTAGCACTTCTAAGCTATGTCAAAATACTAAGAACCAAGTGCAAGGCCGAGAATGGAGACTAGCGGACTGTATTTGCTAAGTAAGAAAGGGATACTACTGCTAAGCTAGGTTTCATAACTTTGATTGTGTCCTGTTCTTGATTTGAAGTTGTATTCATGAAGCAAACGTTACCATTCTCTTTTATCTTATTTCTTACGCTTCCGGCCGCGGCGCAAACTGCGGCGCCCGATACCACCCGTATTGTTGGTTTGAATGAAGTGGTGGTGTCGGCCAACCGCATCCAGGGAGAGCGAAAACTAGACCTGCCCCAGCAAGTGGACGTGCTGAGCGCCCGCCAGATTCGGTTGCTCAACCCGGCTACCACGGCCGATGCGCTACAGAATTCCGGTTGGGTGTTCGTGCAGAAGTCGCAGCTCGGTGGCGGCTCGCCGGTGTTGCGCGGCTTCGAAGCCAATAAGGTGCTGCTGGTTGTGGACGGCGTTCGGCTCAACAACGCCATCTACCGCGCGGGCCACCTCCAAAACATCCTAACGGTAGATGCCAACTCGCTGGAGCGGATGGAAATCCTGAGCGGAGCGGGGGCCGTCATGTACGGTTCCGACGCGCTGGGCGGCGTTATCAGTCTCTACACCAAGCAGCCGAAACTAGCCGACAGCGCCACCTCCGGCCCGCAGGCCCGCACCAACACCCTGCTACGCTACGCCACCGCCGCCCGCGAGAAAACGGTGCATACCGACGTAAGCCTAGGTTGGCAGCGGTGGGCCCTGCTGACCAGCGTGACGGCCACCGATTTCGATGACTTGCGCAAAGGCCGCAACGGCATCAACAAGTACCCTGGTTTTGGGGAAGTGAACCAGTATGTGGAGCGGCAAAACGGCCAGGATGTGGTAGTCGGCAACGAGCACCCCGACCGGCAGAAGTTCACCGGCTACCGTCAACTGGATGTGGTGCAGAAAGTATTGTTTCAGCCGCAGGCCGGGCAGCGCCACACGCTCAACCTTCAGCTTTCCACCACCTCCGACATTCCGCGCTTCGACCGCCTTCAGACTTACCGCAACGGCACTCTGCGCTACGCCGAGTGGGACTACGGCCCGCAAAAGCGCCTGTTTGCCAGCTACCAGTTGGAGCTGACGCGCCCGAACAGTTTCTACGACGTGTTGCGCCTGACACCTGCCGTGCAGGACATCGAGGAAAGCCGCTTGGTGCGCGACTTTGGTAATGATGAGCGCCAGGAAAACACCGAGAAAGTACGGGTGCTGAGCGCCAACCTGGACTTGTTTAAGAACTTCGGCCAGCACGAGCTGCGTTACGGCGCGGAAGTCACCCACAACAAAGTCCGCAGCATCGGCGAAGGCGTAAACGTGGCAACCGGTGCGGTGCGGCCCATTGTCACCCGTTACCCCGACGGCTCCATGTATGGCACGCTGGGGGCCTACGCCGCGCACCGCTGGGAAATAACCGACCACCTGATTTTCTCGGATGGCTTGCGGTTCAGTTACGTGCAAGTGGAAGCGGCTTTCAACCGGCAATTTTTCGACTCGCCCTACAATACAGTGAAGCAAAATTCGTCGTCGTTGGATGGCAACGTGGGCTTGGTGGCGCTGCTGCCGGCCGGCCTGCGCCTGAGCGGACTGGTGGCTACCGGGTTTCGCAACCCGAATGTGGATGATTTGAGCCGGACCTTCGAGCAAACCACCGGCACCAGCCAGACCGTTGGCACGCTCATTATTCCGAATCCTACTCTGAAACCGGAGCGGGTAGTGAATTACGAGCTAGAACTATCCGAAAACATCGAAAACCGACTGTTGCTGGCGGTTACTGGCTTTTACACCAATCTGCGCAACGCGCTGGTCGTGCGTCCCTTCGCTGCCCCCGACGGCCAGACGACCACGCAGTACAACGGCCGAACCTATCAGACCGTGGCCACGGTCAACACGGGGCAGGCGCGCATCTACGGCATTTCCAGCCGCGCTCAACTGGCCTTGCCGGCCCATTTACGCTTCGACGGCACCCTAACCTACACCTACGGCCGCGACCGTACCGCCGACGTGCCCCTCGACCACATTTCGCCGCTCTACGGTCGTGCGGCGCTGACGTACCAGCTGCGTCGCGTGCTGGCGGAAGGCTCGGTGCTCTTCAACGGCCGCAAAACTGTGGCGCAGTACAGCCCGAGCGGGGAAGACAACCTGCCCCAGGCCACCCCCGCCGGCGCCCTGGGCTGGTACACGCTCAACCTGCGGACCAGCTACCAGCTTACGCCGCGCTGGGCGCTACAGGCCGGCTTAGAGAATATTTTAGATACCAACTACCGCGTATTTGCCTCCGGTATTAGTGCTCCCGGCCGCAACCTGTTTGTCACGCTGCGGTTCGAGCGGTGAGCCACTCCCTCGTACCTTCGTGGTTCCACTGATGTTGTTGCCGTGCCTGTTTCGCCTGCTGTCCGTCCGCTTACTGTTGCTCCGTCCGAGGTTTTCACTGAAAATCTAGCCACTCATATTGCCCGCGAAAAGTATTTTGCTGGGCGTCACCAGCTGGGCGGCTGGCTGCGGCTACTCTTGTTCGTAGGCGGCGCGGCGGGTGCTTGGTGGCTGTTTTCGCACAACTTTATTGCGCCCGGTATAGCGTTTGTGCTGGCCGTGTGGCTGGCGTTTTCCATTCTCGTGCGCTGGCACGCCGGCATAAGTTACCAGCGTGAGCACCATCGGTTGCTGGCCCGCATCAACCAAGACGAGCTGGATCGGCTGACTGGCAAGCTCACCGACTTCGACCCTGGCCTGCGCTACCTCGACGCGCAGCACCCGTATGCCGCCGACCTCGATGTGTTCGGGGCGCATTCGTTGTTTCAACTCCTCAACCGTGCCACCACCCGCCTCGGGCACGACTGGCTAGCCGATTGGTTGCTGCATCCCGCCAAACCCGCTGAGGTGCAGGCCCGCCAGCAAGCCACCGCCGAACTAGCGCCTGATGTAACGTGGCTGCAAGAGTGGCAGGCCCGGGCCCGGCACTTCCCCCGTCAGCAAGCCGACCCGCGCCAATTCAGTGCCTGGCTCGCTCGCCCCGACTTTTTCGCGGGCAAACCCTGGCTGAAACCGCTGCTGGTGCTACTGCCGCTGCTGGTGGTTGTGGGTGTTCTGGCTTGGCTGCTCGATTTCGGATTCTATGCGCTGGTGGCAGTGCAGCTGGTTATCGGGCTGCTGAATGGCCGCTTGGCCGCCGTCCGCAACGAGTACGCCGAGCAGGCCACCGCCATGCGCGATGCTTTGCGGGCCACCCAGGCGCAACTCGCCTTGTTCGAGCAGGACCCCGACCGGACCTGGCAGGCGCCGCGGCTGCAACAGCTACTGGCTACGTTGCAGGCCGCCAGCCACGGCGCGGCGGCTACGCAGCGGCTAGGGCAGCTTTCTAGGGTGGCGGGGTTGTTTCGGGGGCGTGAGCATCCGCTGGGGGCTGTGCTGCTGAACAGCTTACTGCTGTGGGACTTGCACGCCGTATGGCAACTGGAACGCTGGAAGCGTGGCCTCGGCCCGGAACTAACCACGGTGCTGGAAGTGCAGGCCGAGTTGGAGGCGCTAGTAAGTTTGGCCGGCTGGCAGTTTGCCAACCCCAGCTACGTGGTGCCGGAGATAAGCTCCGAGTTGCTGGAAGTAACGGCTACCGAACTGGGCCACCCGCTTATCTTCAATGCAAAGCGCGTCACCAACGATTTTCATACCGTCGGGCTGGCCCAAACGGTGGTCGTGACGGGGTCCAACATGGCGGGTAAAAGCACGTTTCTGCGGACGCTGGGGCTGAACATGGTGCTGGCGTTGGCGGGCGGCGTGGTGTGTGCCCGCCACTTTCGTGTCAGCCCGGCACAGGTGTTCACGGCCATGCGCACCCAAGACAACCTCGCTGAAAGCACCTCTTCCTTTTATGCCGAACTCAAACGCCTGCGCCTGCTCCTCGACCTGAGCAGCCAACAAGCAGCCCCCAATGATGCGTCACTCCCCGTTTTCTATTTGCTCGATGAAATCTTGAAGGGCACTAACTCGCTGGACCGGCACCGGGGCGCCCGCGCCTTGCTGCGGCAGTTGCACCAGCGGCGCGCCGCGGGCCTCGTCAGCACCCACGACCTGGAACTAGCCGCGCTGGAAGAAGAGTGGCCGGGGCAGGTTCGCAATTTCAGCTTCAACAGCACCTTCTCGGGCGGCCAGATTCATTTCGATTACCACCTCACGCCCGGCCCTTGCCGCTCGTTCAATGCCAGCCAGCTTATGCAGCTGATGGGAATTGAGGTTGATTATTGATGGGCTCATGCTTGATATGGCAATAGGCAGCCCCTTTGCTACAGTGTATTCTCAGCCTATCGATTATCATCACATCAACACATTCATAATCAGCACATCAAACTATGTACGTTCGTAATAATTTGCGCTGGCACATCATCTGGAAGTATGCTTGGAAGGGTGTGGTTGTTTTCACACTATACTCGCTGCTGGTTTGTGTTATATACGGCCCAATGGGGGTGCATTCCGTGTCGATTCCGTGGCAGCCGGTAGCCACGCTGGGTACGGCCGTGGCCTTCTACATCGGCTTTAAAAACAACGGGTCGTACGACCGATTTTGGGAGGCCCGCCAGATCTGGGGCGGCATCGTCAACTACAGCCGTACGTGGTCGATGCAGGCCTTGGAGTTCGTGACGTCGGTGGTGGATGCGCCCGGGGTGGAAGCGCCTGCTGCTTCACGTGCCGAGCTGTCGTTGCGGCACCGCCGCTTGGTGTATCGCCAAATAGCGTGGTGCAACGCGCTGCGCCTGCACCTGCGCCGCCAAAACGACCAGTGGGACCAGCAAGTCGGGCCCTTCCTCGACCCGGCCGAATCAGTGGAAATGCAGCGTAAGCAGAATCCGCCGGTGCATTTGCTGCGCCAGCAAGCCGCCGACTTGCGCGTGCTGCGCGAGGAGCGAGGTCTACTCAACGACTTCCAGCACGTCAACATGATGACCAGCATCGAGCAGTTCAACAACCTGCAAGGGGGCTGTGAGCGAATCAAAAACACACCTTTCCCCCGGCAGTACGCCTTTTATAGCTTTGTTTTTGTGTGGCTGTTTGCGGCCCTACTGCCGCTGGGTTTGATCGGGGAGTTCGAGAAGATGGGCCCCGATCATATCTGGCTCACGGTGCCGTTTTCGGTGCTGGTGTCGTGGGTGTTCAACACCATCGAAATCGTGGGCCACATCAGCGAAAATCCTTTCGAAAACGAAATGAACGACGTGCCGATGACGGCCATTTGCCGCACCATTGAAATCGACCTGCGCGAGATGCTCGGCGAAACCCACCTCCCCCCCAAGCTCTCGCCCATCGACGACATTCTCTACTAAGAGGCTATCCGAATGAGGCCTTGTCCTGCCGACGCGGAATCTGAGAGAAATCGTTCAACAAGCTCATTCAGATTCCTCTCGCCGCTTGATGCGCGGAATGTCGGCAGGACAAGGCCTTTGCTTAGTTGGATAGATTCTGAACGGTGAGGTTGTGAAACAGCGAGGGTACTGTTCAAGTAGGACAGAACTGAGTGGTGTCACTCCCCAAATTTCACCTCCTCACGGTTAGCGAAGCTCGGCGTTAACTAAGAGGGGAAAGTGGGCGTAAAGAAAGACCTCCTAACCTTTCTGCTTATGTCCCAACTGAACCCCGCCCGCACTACCGGCGCCACGCAAACGTCGTGGTTTCCTACAACTGGCCCGCTGCCTACTTTTCCGAAGCTAACCGAATCCATTGCCGCCGATGTGGTGGTGGTAGGAGGGGGCATTGCGGGCCTGACGACCGCCTATTTGTTGGGTCGTGAAGGCCGGAAAGTGGTGGTGTTGGAAGACGGCGAAATAGCCTCCGGCGAATCGGGCCGCACGACGGCGCACCTTTCCTTTGCCCTCGACGACCGGTACACCACGCTGGAGGAGCTTTTTGGTAAGGACGGCGCCCGCCTCGCCGCCGACAGCCACCGCAGTGCCGTCGATACCATCGAGGAGATAGTAACGCGCGAAAATATTAAGTGTGACTTCGAGCGCCTCAACGGGTATCTGTATCTGCCGAAAGATGGCAAGGTGAAGGAACTGGACGAAGAGCTGGAAGCGGCGCACCGGGCGGGCCTCACCGACGTAAAACGCCTGCCCGACGCGGGTGCTCAAGGCTTCACGACGGGTGAATGTTTGGTGTTTCCGAATCAGGGTCAGTTTCATATTCTGAAATACCTGAGCGGCCTGGCCGAAGCTATTACGCGGCAAGGCGGCCAGATTTTCACCAATACCCACGCCTCCGAAGTGAAAGGCGGCAGCAAAGCCGGCGTCACGACCACCGAAGGCCACGAGGTGGAAGCCGGCGCCGTGGTCGTTGCTACCAACACGCCCTTCAACGACCGGGTGGTGATGCACACCAAGCAGCACCCGTACCGCACCTACGTGATAGGCGCCCGAGTACCCAAAAACTCCGTCACGACGGCCTTGTATTGGGATACTGCCGACCCGTACCACTACATCCGGCTGCAAAAAGTGGATGCCGGCCCCCGCGGCGGCCAAGTTGACTACGACTTGCTGATAGTGGGCGGCGAAGACCACAAAACCGGCCAGGAGCCTAACCCCGAAGACCATTTGCAGTGCTTGGAAGACTGGACGCGCGAAAATTTCTCTTCGGTGCAAAGCATCGACTACCGGTGGTCGGGGCAGGTGATGGAGCCGGTGGACGGGCTGGCCTACGCCGGCCGCAATCCGCTGGATGACGACAATGTGTACATCATCACCGGCGACTCGGGCCACGGCATGACGCACGGTACGCTCGGCCCCCTGATTATCACCGACTTGATTCTGGGCCGCGAAAACCCGTGGGCCAAGCTCTATGATCCGGGCCGCGTGACAGTGAAGCTGGAATCAATAAAAGAGTACGTCACTGAAAACCTCAACGTAGCCGCTGAATATACCGAGCTGCTAACCAGTGGCGAGGTAAGCAGCGCCGACGAGGTAGCGCCCGGTACGGGTGCCGTGCTAGGGCGCGGCCCGCTGAAAGTGGCGGTATACCGCGACCCGAAGGGCCAAGTGCATGAGTGCTCCGCCGTGTGCCCCCACCTGCACTGCATCGTGCACTGGAACTCTCTGGAAACCAGCTGGGACTGCCCGTGCCACGGCTCTCGCTTCGATGCCTACGGCCGACTGCTCGCCGGCCCAGCCAACGAGGACTTGGCCAAGGTCGAGTAGCAGCACGGCCATTCGGCAAATACTTGCCCGGCTACAAGCAAGTGGTGCCACAGACTACGCCGCAGTAGTTGTGGCACCGTTGGCTATTGAATTGGTTTGAAAACCAGATTTTGTTTTACGCTTCGAGCAGGCCTGCTTGTGGCTGTCCAAACAAACGAGCCCCAACCAATCTATTTACCCACTCTTTCCAATTCCCAATTCATGCCCGCATCAAAAAAGAAAACCGCTCCTGCTCCGCAAGAAGTGTCTTGTCCCCATCCGCTCGGAATGCTGATTTCTATTGGAGGGCATGAGCGCAAGGAGGTCTCGAACGGGGACACTGCGGACATGGCCGACGACTCTATTTTGCGCCGGGTGGTAGACGAAATAGGGAACAAGGGGCCCATCCTGGTGTTGCCTATTGCATCGGAAGAGCCCAAAGAAACAGCCCAGGATTATGTTACTGTCTTCAAAGAGTTAGGCTGCAATGACGGGGAAGGGCTTGATAGCCGGAGCCGTGAAGGAGCCGAAAGTGAAGCTAACTTACGCCTACTCGATGAGGCGGGGGGCGTGATGTTTACGGGTGGCGACCAGCTCCGGCTTACGGCGCTGCTAGGAGGCACCACTTTTCAACGGCGCCTCAAAGAGCGGTACACGTACGAGCCATTCGTTATTGCCGGCACCAGCGCCGGGGCCGCTGCCATGTCAACACCCATGATCTACCAGGGGCGCAACAACGCCGGCATGCTCAAAGACGAAATTCACATCACGACCGGATTAGAGTTTCTGCACAACGTGGCTATTGATACGCATTTTGTGGCCCGGGGCCGCATCGTGCGCATGGCGCAAATTATCGCCACTAATCCGTCGTGTATTGGGCTTGGTTTAGAGGAAGACACCGCGGTGGTCGTGACCAAGGGCCGGGAGCTAGAGGTTATTGGCAGCGGCCTGGTGGTGGTCCTCGATGGGATGGGCGTAACGGCCACCAACATTCACGAAGTGGAGCCTGGTAAGCCGTTTTCCATCCGCGACCTGCGCATGCATTTGCTTAGCAGCGGCGAGCGGTACACGCTGCCCATTATGGAGCAAATGCACGCTTAGTTAGATGGTTGATTGCTAAATGGTTGATTTGTTGAATAGCTGATTGTTGAACGGTTAAGTTCTTGTTCGGTAGCAACTGCCAGCAATTCAACAATCAGCCATTTAACACCCAACAATCAACGCAGTGTAGTAGCTTGGCGCTGCTTATCGTATAGATGAGCTTGAACCCGCAGCCTGCTGCAATGAACGAACACACCCGGAAGCTTCAGTACTTTTTCTTCAGCCAAGACTTCTCCGATGGCTTGCGTATCACGCTGGTTGTGCTGCTCCCCGGCTTGCTTTTTGGGTGGCTCGGCAAACTGGAAGTGGGCCTCGACTTGTCGTTGGGAGCGTTGTGCCTGAGCATCACCGACGCCCCCGGGCCGCTCATACACAAGCGCAACGGCATGGCGGCTGGCCTCTTGCTGTTGCCCGTAGTGGCGCTTATTACGGGTTTGGCGCAGCCCTACTTGTGGCTGTTAGGGCTAGAAATAGTGCTGTTTAGCTTCTTGTTCACTTTGTTTTTGGTGTACGGCACCCGCGCGGGCTCGGTGGGTACGGCGGCGTTGCTGCTGGTTATTCTGATGATGGACCGCTCGCTCCCGTTCGAGCAGTTGCTTCGCTTCACCAGCCTCGTGACGGCGGGCGCCGCGTGGTACCTGGTGGTCAGCCTGCTCTCCTACCAGATTCGGCCATACCGCTCGGCCCAGCAGGCATTGGGCGAATGTATTCGGGCGGTGGCGGGCTTCCTGCGCCTCAAAGCCGAGTTTTAC
The DNA here is from genome assembly GCF_964242765.1 of uncultured Hymenobacter sp. Taxonomy (NCBI): domain Bacteria; kingdom Pseudomonadati; phylum Bacteroidota; class Cytophagia; order Cytophagales; family Hymenobacteraceae; genus Hymenobacter; species uncultured Hymenobacter sp. The sequence goes on along the minus strand of NZ_CAXTBM010000100.1, from coordinate 360 downwards.
CGCACCGGTACCAACTTAGAAGACGACTACCGCCGCCTGATGACCCAACAAGTAATTGTGAGCGAAAAACAGGACGCTGTGCGCGAATTGCTGTTCCGGACCCGGCAGATGATGAAGGAATCGACGGGGACGGGCCGCCGGCTGGTGCTCACATTCGTGGACCTGATGGACCTCTACGAGCACATCACTGTCACGTATTACGACTACGCGGCCATCCGTTCCCGGTTCGAGGGTTCGGGCGTGCTCGATGCCGTAGCGGGGCTGGTCGAGCAGTTGGCTTCCGAACTGGAAAACATTGGCTTTGCTGTTCAAGCCAACCGCAGCTACACGTCGCGGTTCCAACTTACGGCCAGTCTAGAG
>NZ_CAXTBM010000099.1:0-14642 GCF_964242765.1 uncultured Hymenobacter sp. | reverse complement strand
AAATCCACCTTCAAACAACGTCCCAGTTGTGTCCAGCTTAGCTAGACCACCTCATATAATCCCTATAATATCAGTCCTGAGGGAGAACCTATTCATTCTTAGTAAAACTACAAGGGCACAGCTGTGAAGGGTCATTGTCAAGAACAGGGGCTAGCGTGGCGGCTAGCCACCTACATTGCTTTGCACTTAGTCAAGCAGTTTCATGCGGTTCGTACTGCCTGTTCGCTGGTCTATAAGCATATACCCATCTTGTGTAGGGACAGCATCATGCTTGGCGGCGGTTTCGGCTACGCTCTTGCGAATGGCTACTAGTTCGGTCTTTACGTCCCGCAATTCGGCACGCAAGGGCTCCATCTGGTGTTGCGTCTGTATTAGCATTCTGTGCTCTACCACGGCCTTTTGCTCGGCTCTTAGTTGCTCAGGCAGGCTATAATCGGGTAAGAGCGCCTGCATCTGCTGACTGCTCCAATCCACTAAATCAGGCCGCCCTTTGTGCAGTGGTTCAAATAAACTGTAGCGGTACTCCTTAGTGGTTTCGTGATCAAAAATGAATTCCTGTTTGTGATATTGATACCGCTTTACGCCTAGTTTTTGGCTTTCTTCGCGCGGGTTGCCGTCGCCGGTGTACCCCTGGTCCTCGGACGCTCCGCCCTTGAAGAAGCCCTCTCCACCGCTACTCGCGGCTTGTTTGGTTTTGGCCTTGGTGGCCACGAAACTGGCAATCATAGCGGCCACGCTAATGGCGCCTAACACTTGGCCGACGAACGGAATAGTCGACCAGCCTAGAATGAGGTTGGCGGCTGCGTTGGCAATCGAGCTGGCTGCGGTCAGATCCTGAATTAGTTGCTGCTGCTTGGCGACTTTCTTCTGGTCTTCCAACGCCTCGCGGCGGGCTGCTTTGGCGGCGGCGATTTCAGCGCGGGTGTTGGCAATGTTGCTGGCACTTCCGGCTTTGTTGTACTGCAATTCTCGGTCTAGATTGCGCTCTAACTCGTCTATTTCGCGGGTTTTGGCCTCCACTTTCGCTTGGGCGGCCTGTTGTTCGGCCTGCAAGATGGTATTGACGGTGTTGATAGCAAGAGCGGCTATCTCATCAACCTTCGCCCGGTTTTCGTCGGTATTGCCCTTATCCCCAAGGATAAACTTGTAGATGTCAAACTGGGGCTTTCCTTCCGTGAATCCCTTTAGCTTGTTGCCTAGATTGCCAATCAGGTTTTCTAAGTCGGTAACCGCTTGGCGGGTCTCCGACGTGCCATCTACCCGATTAACTGCCTTTGCCAGTGCCAGGCGTTTGTTGGCAAACTCGATCTGTACATCCAGCAAGGCCTGTTGCTTGAAGCGTTCGGCCTTGATGGGATCCTGAAAGTCCAGCGCGGCATTTTCAACGAGCGTTACGGCCTGCGACTCCCCTTTGTCCAGATTCTCGTTGGCCAGTTTGTTGAGCAGGGCCCGCCGTTCGCGTTGGTACTGCTCTTCCAGCGCCTGTAGTTCGGCGGGCTGCTTGCGGTACTTTTCCCTTTCTCGGTCAAAGCGTAGGTCCAGCTCGTCCAACTGCTTTTGGTGGCTGTCTTTGCGCACGCTCAGCAAGAAGTCTTCCTGCTGACGGGCAATGGCTACCAGCCGGTCATAGTGGGCTTTGTAGACCGCCTCTTCCTGGATGTTGGCTTGCTCGAGTTGGGCCTCTTCTAGCTTGCCGTCGGCGAGCGGACCCTTCGCGCCCAACTTCATGGCCTGCAACTCGGGGGCGAGCAGCTTTTGCTTGGCGGTTTCTAGCTCGCGCAGGTCGGCTTCTAGTTGCCGTTCGGAAGCGGCCCGCGCCTCGTCGGCCACGGAGACGGTCGCTTTTTCAGCGAGCGAGCGGTAAATCTCTTGCTCGCGTAAAACGGCCTCTAGCGCCGCCTTTAGCTTGTTTTCGCGGGTGGCCGTGGACTTATCTCTCTTGTTGTTGAGCGCGTCTAGCTGGGTATCAATGCTGGCTATTTGGGTATTGAAATCGTCAATACTCTTCCGGTAGCCCGCATCCATAAACGAGCCGGGTAGCTCCTTTTTCTGCTTTTGCAGGGCCGCTTTTTGCGCCTCTAGCTTGTCAATAAAGCCTTGGGTAGCGTCCGCCTGTTTCTTGGTTGCCTCTACTTGTGTCGACGTGGCAATGCCTAGACTTTTGAGAATATCCCGTTTTTCGTTGTCGAGGTCGTTGCCTAGTTGCTGCTGCTCACTTACCTGCTTCTGCCAAAAGGTGTACTCCTGAAAGGTTTTTACGAGGCGTAAATACGCGCTGTTGGTGCGCACCAGGCCCGTTTCGCCCTTATTGGTTAAGTCTAGCGTTTGCTCAATTTGCGTGCTAATGGGCAGGCCCGAAAGCTCACTGCGAATATCACGAACCGGCCGCTGCTGCCCAGCTTCAAACCGCTTGGTCTCCTGATTGAATACCTGCTCTTCGAACGTTGCCCCACGGCGGCGAGCCGCTTCGTTCTGCTTCTGTACTTCAATCAACGCCTTCCGGGCCTCGGCTTCCTTGCGAATACCAATAACCTTGAGTTCAGCGGTCTTTTGGGCCTGGGCCGCTATTCGCTCGTCTTGCTGTTGCACCACAAGCCGGTTTACCAAGGATTCGGAAACCTTATCAATAGCGCGGCTTAGCTCCGTGTTGGAAACGGTTTCGGCATTCAGATTACCTAAATAGCCGGGGTATTGCTCCTGCAATTCTCTTACCAGTCGGATGCGTTGGGCAGACCCCACATTGGTTTCCCGAATGCGTTGGGCGCTTTCCTCCAGGCTTGTTAATTCCTCCTGAATGCCTTCCGATGCTTTGGCCGGGGCGGCAACGAGTTCGGCAAAGGCTTTCACTACTGGGGCCAACGTACCCGCAATTTTGGCCGCTGATGTGCTGAAAAACGAGTTTATTCGGTTCAGGTCGGCGGGCAACTGAACCGAGGCATCGGCCAATGCCCCGCCGTAGGTCTTTTTAATTTCAGCGGCGAACTTGGGTAGGAAGTCCCTCGACACGATTTGCCCTTTGCGCAGCATGTTGTCCAACTCCTGCGTGTTCACTCCTAGGGCGCGCGCAGCGATGGCGGTAGCGTCGGGCAGAGCTTCCCCTAATTGACCCCGCAATTCTTCTGCTGACACCTTGCCCTTGCTCAGCATTTGCTGCACCGCCCGAAGAGCGCCCTCTAGCTTCTCGTTGGAGAGTTGCAGTACGGTGCTTTCCGTTGTTACCGCCTCGAAGATGTTGCGCGTATCGGCTAAGCTCAGATTAGCCGATTTGGCAGCGGCAAAAATGCCTTTATAGGATTCGGCCAACGGAGGCAGCTTCAGCCCCAACGCGTCGGCTTGCTGGGTTAGATACTGTACTTCCTGGGCTCCCTTTTGGGCAGACCCTGTTAAGGCATTAAAGGTGGCTTGGATGCCCGTGGCTTGCGCGGCTTTGCCTAATCCGTCGCGGACCTTATCTAGCAGTACATCAACGCTGAACAACCCAGCGGCCAGCGGCCCTACTTTGCCAAGCAGTCCGCTTATAAAGCCGCCGCCCGTGGGTTCGGTAGTGGGTAACTGACTCGTTGCCGCGGGCCGCACTGTTTGTTGTTTGGCGGCCGCGTTGGCGTCGCGTTGGGCCGCAATGGAGAGGCGCTGCTGCGCTACTTCTTGTCGCCGCGCCTCAGTCACCTTGCGCACCGCGTCGGCTTCCTGCTCCACCGCAATTCTACTTTCCTGAATCAGGCCCCTGAGCTTGCGTTCCTCAGCCTGAGACTTTTGCAACTCCGTAGTTAGCCGCTTCTGTTCAGCGGCGCTAGTGGCCTTTTTCTGCTCGGCAGCAATGTCGCGGGTTACGTCCTTTTGCGCCACCAGGGCACGATTCAGCTCCGTTATAATGGCCTTGGAGGCCCGGTATTCCTCTTGAACTTTTACTAATGCATTTTGGTAGGCAAACGCGGCCTGGGCGGCTTCCCGCATGGTCCGTCGCTGTAAATCAGAATGGTCACGCACCGCCTGGTTGAACGCGGCTTCTTTCGCCCCAAGGCTATCAAGGGCCGCTTCCGCGGCGGACGTATCAAGGGTATAAACGGTGCCTACAGACATGAGAACAAAGAATTAGAGTACTACAGAACTTGACGGTAGCTTACTGATGCAGCAGGTCCTTTAGCATCTGTTGCCGTTCCTTGATAGTACCCACAAAGCCCTCGTTGGCGGAAGCGAGGGCACCGGCAAAGAGCCGCTCTTGCAAGGCCCAGCCTTCGTCTAGGGGCATCTGGTTCACCGTGCAGTACACCTGCAACAGGATGCCCGCCATCATCTGGATGGTCGCGTTTTGGTTGATGACCGTCGCGCTCAGCGCGTGCAGAAGTTCATCCGTCGACGCCGGAGGAATGATAATGCCAAGGGGTGGTGTAGTCGGTTGGGTATCCATAAGGGAAGAGGTTTGCTACCGGAAAAATAGCTGTTCAAGGACCGCGCGGGAAGAAGGGTGCTGCTAGCTGTCTCGGCCGTTTACAAAAGCTTCGTAATCCCGCTGCAAAAGGCTGATTATGACGTAATCAAACACGTCCGCGCAATGCCCTAGCTTCTCGTAGGTGGCTCCCAACTCCTTGTCCTTCACCTTGGGCTTCACTTTGCCTTCCACACCGGTCTGCACCTGCTCCAAGTCTTCAATTAGCTTCACGCAGCCCGGGTCAATCTGTACGCGCACGCGGTCCAAGCCACCCCGCAATAAGTAATTGATAAAGTCCCGCCGCCGCATCACGCCGGCATTACGGCGGGGCCACAGAGCTGTGCTGTTGCTATGTAGCGCTGACTGCACGGCGGCCTGTACGTCTTCGAAGAGGCTGCTGCGCTCCTCGCCTATTTTGCTGTTGCGCAGCGTCGCATCGCCAGTTAGAAACACCGGGCTACTGGTCCAGCCATTGGCCGTGCGGTCGAGTAGAAACTGCTTACCCGTATTGCGAATACCACTACGGGGCGGGGGCAAGGTATACTCGTGAAAGAAGCGCAATGTCAGTACCTCTCCCTCCGTTACGGGCTGGCACATGAGCATGGCCGAGTAGGGCAAGGCGTTGGCGTCCCAACTCTGCATGATGGGTTTATCTGGTAGGTAGGGCGTGGGCTTAACGTGCAGGCCACGCCGGAAGGACTCGTAGAACTCGTTGTCGGTGCGGCGGGTGGCCCACAGCCCCAGATACCAGATGCGGTACAGGTACTCGTCGTACACCTGCCCCGTTTCGGGGTTGACATCGCCGTAGCGCTTGTAGCGGGCAATCTCTTCTTTCTTGGCCCAACGGTTATCCCGAATCGTGGAATGCAGCACCTCATACGGTTCGGCTATCACTTCCCCGTCCATCTCGGTGGCCAGCAGGCCGGCGAAGGTGGTATCGTTGGAGTGGCCGGTGTCACGAAAGAACTTCTGCCACAACCAAAACTGCTGATAGTCGCCGTCCTGGTCGGGGTTGAAGAGGAACACTTCCTGAATCAGGGCATCGGGCCGCGAGCTGCGCAATGTCGTCGACACTACCTCAAATTCGTCCTCGCTGGTCTCGTTGGCTTCCTCGTAGATGGCGTGCGTGGGTTCGCGCGTCGACTTGATCTTCTTAGGGTTGTCGAGGCCCCGCGCCAAGAACACGTTGTCGTTGAGTTGGCACTTGATGACTAGTGGCGAGGTACCGAAGAAGAAGTATTGATCCAACCCCTCCCGTTCGGCCACGTCTTTTAAGGTGGCCCAGATACTGCCTTGGATGGTATCGGCTACCTTGCGAATCATCAGGCACTTGAAGTACGGCAGTACCAGGCATTGCATAAGCAGGTCCAGCATCGCAAAGTCACTCTTGCTACTGCTGCGACCTCCCCAGAACAGACGGTAACGGGCCCGGCTCAGGAGGTAGGGCCGAAACACGTCATTGACGGCATCTTCCTGTACGTCCAGGTTAATTCTCATCGGTCACGGTGGGGCGTGAGGAGATGGTACGCCCGCCGATGGTGATGGTCACGTCGGCTTTCTTCTGCTGGTTGTGCTTCTCGTAACGGCCATTGAGCTTAAGAATATCCCGGGCCGCGGCATCGGCGGCGTAGGTTTCGACCTCTACGCCTTCCTTGGTGTGCTTGAACTTCTTGATGCGGCCGACATCTTTGGCATTCGCCAGCGCCACCAGATCGAGTTCCGTCACGTAGTGCACCACCGGGCGGCCAGGTACGAGCCGAGAAATGTCATCTCCGAAGCGCTCTACCTCTATCTCGTAGTCCAGTATTTGCTTTCGCAGATGAGTAATTTCGCCGTCATATGCTGCGCGCTCCTGTTTTACCAGCCCATTACGCTTGATAAAGCCGAGTAGATGCTCAATGCGGGTGCGGGCCATGCTGATGAGCGTAGTCACGTACAATTCCTGCATTTCATACCCCTGCACGGGGCGGGTTACCATGAAGTCATTCAGGCGGGTTGCGGCCATGTCGCTCAGGTGGCGCGTAGCTTCGTCGGCCGACATGGTCAGGGCTCTGTGGCGCTCATCTACTAAGGCCATCAGAGCCGGATTCTGCTTATTCTGGTGCCCCATATCCCGTGCTGACTCCACTGAATAGCCGGCGTCCCGCGCAGCTCGAGCCGCGTTAAAATCGATGGCGTACTCCTCTGCCCAACGCAGCTGCTTGTCGGTGAATTTGTTGGGTTTTGTTGGGTTCGTGTTGGGTTCGTTCCCAAGAGGTGCAGCTGATTCGTCGGGTTGATTTGGTAGCATAAGGCACTGGTAAGCAAAAAAGAGAAGCAGGAGATCAAGGATTACCGGCGCTTGCGCTTGAGGCGCCGGCGTTCCTGCGCACGTTTCACCCGGTAGTGCAGGGCCTGCGCGGGTAGAGGCGCAACCGGCCCGCTTGCAGCTACGGGTAGAGGCGTCACTTCCTGAGGCAAAGCAGTCACAGCTGACGCGGTTTCAACCGGTAGTGGTACCTGCATAGGGGGTGCGGCGTGTTGCCGCGGCTTGGCACAGGCGCATGGTACAGGTTGCGGATAAAGTTGCCCGCGCTTCCACGTGCCTTGCCCAAGCGAGGCGGCCTGCACGTACTTCTCATCAGAGAGGCGGGTGGTGCAGCCGCCATCTTTGAGGCGGTAGTCGATGCTCACTTCTTGGGCGAGCACATACCAGACAAAGCCGACGAGCGTCTGCTGACAAAATACCTGCGTCGCCCGCTCAAGCTCAACCGGCTCCATGCCCTGCAAGAGTTCGATAACCTTGTGTTCCAATCGGTTTTCGGCGGCCTGTAGGCGCTTGCCGGTGCGCTCGCCAAAGCAGGCCAGAATCAAAGCGTCCAGGTTCCACCACTCCCGGAGTACTTCCAGGTAAGCCCGGCATAAATGCGCTTGCAGGCGGTAGGCAGAAGCCGGCGTTCGATGGTCGGCCGTGTAGAAGGGTTCGGGCCGGGGGACGCGCGGCGAAGAGTAGAGCTGCATCATGACCGAGCTAGATGAGAGCAGACTCATCCGGCGTGCGATCCGCTGGCGATTGTACATAGTCTGGGGTGGCTGGGGCGGGGTACTGCTGCTGATTGTGGCGGGCGAAAAAGCCGATGTGGCGGCCAATCATCTCCAGCGCGGCGGTAGCCCCGGTGCTATCAAAGGCCCAGAGTCCTTCGCCTTGCTCCGAGCGGGCCTGCTCGTAGGTACCCTCCACGCGTACTAGCACCGGCTGCGGAGCCATGCAGCGCGTAGCGATGGTGACTAACTGCTGCCGTAACCAACTGTCGCAAATACCGGAGACCAGGGTGTGGGCGTAGTGATACTCAGCCAGCCGGGTCACGACGCGCCAATCCGCCAGCCACTCGGCGGCAATTACTTGTACGTTATCGGCATTACAGCCACTGCGGATAGCGGCGCCAATTGGGTCGCCGTCCTTTAAGTACTCTTCAACAAACAGTTCTTTTTGGGGGCTTAACAGCATAGTAGTTTGCGTGGGGTAGACACACAAACTTATTTTGGACATTGCGGCGCCCAAAGACGTGAAGTTGACACGCTTAGCGGTTACAGAAGGCGGTTTTCATAAAAACGTCAAAACCCGTTTTTATGAAAATGACGCTACCCGAGCATTTCTTGGAAATGAGGAGGCCGGCCCCTAAATGGTGGGTGTATCTCACTATTTAGGGGCCGGCCTGATAAACGTAGACTTTTCTACTTTTACCCAGGCGCGCAATTGGGTTGTCTCACGCGTCTCATTCCCAGTTCCGGTTTCCCGGATTTTATGGTTATAGCCCTAGGTCTTGCGCGGCATTGAAGGCCACCCGCGGGTTACTTACCACGCTAGGCTTGCTGGACGAGGTCCAGAATCTGCCTGAAATCATCGCGTACCATGGCCAGCTCCTGCACTCGGCGCATATCGGCAGCATAGGTACTGGCAAAGAGGCTCTGGTCCACGGCATCCAGCACGGCTTTGTTGCCGGCACGCAGCAACTCACTGCGGGTCATCGGACGGCAACCTCCCGCATCGTCCATGCGCAGCAACACGCCATCTTGGGCCTCTACGTTACGCTCAGCCCGTTCGGCGGCCACAGTCGGCAGCAATTCAATGAAGCGCAGCAGGGCGGGGCTTAGCGTTAGGCAGCTGATGTTGGCCCCGCCCGCCAAGTAGCCCAGGATATCGGTGTACGGATCGTAGGGCTGTTGGGGCGTTTCTGGCTCTTCGGTAAACTCATACCCATCCTCGTCATAGCCCTCAGGCGCAGTGCCCGCTAGGCCGTGCTGGCAGGCGGCTTCGATGCCGCGCAGGCTGTTGCAGTGGTCGTCAATCTCGGCTTGCATAATCGTGCCTTGGCCGACGCTCTTGGTGTAGTAGTCGAAAGTCTCAGGCGTGAACTCGTACTGCTCGACGCGGAGCAGACGAGTGATGAAGTAGTGCAGGCGGATGGTCAGGTGCGTGTGCACGGTTTCGAGGGCAGCGATCTTGCTCATAGGGTCGGCTATTGACTTGATGGAAAGAGAGAAAGTCGAACTAGTCGGCGATGAAGCCCTTCGGAGGCTCAAAACGAGGAATTTCGCGCACGATTTTGCTCAGCCACCCACAGAGTTGAACGTACAGCGGCAAGTTGTCGGGGGCCATTTCCTCGTAGATCTGGCCCAGCTCCTCACACTTGTAGAGCACGGCGTTGAACTCGTCCACGAGGCTGGAATTGACGATATCTTCGTTGAGTTCGTCTTCAATCTGATCGGCGAGCGAGAGCGGCAGCATCTGCCCGTCGGCTTGCTGGCCGTAGATCGTAAGGTCTTGCTTGAAACCATGGCTGAACATCTTGCGCAGGGAAAGTTCTGTCTGCGTGGCCACGGCGTGGCTGTAGACGGCAAAATCGGAGGGATGGCTCGTGCCGATGTACTCGCCGCGCGTGTCGTGCCCGTTAAAGAAGGCGGCTAGCTCGTGGTGTAAGCTGTAGGGTGCCAGGCTCGTAGGATCATCCTTGTAGGCGACCTTCCATTTCTGTCCTTTCTCGTCGAAGCCGTCGGGTTCCCAATCGGATTCGTCGTCGCTGCCCCACTCGTCAATCGAGCGCAGGCGGTTGGCTACGGCATAGGCAGTCAGGTCGGCTTGGTAGATCTTGAGAAAGTCTTCGAGTAGGGCAAGGGCGCCGACGACGCTGCGGTGCAAGCTGTGCAGCGAGTTACTCAGGACCGTCAGTTCGTAGTAGCGGCGGGCCTGGTCGACAATCGAGAGTTTGGGTTTGTCGCCGGCGGCTTCGCGAGCAAAAGCGGCGTTGCACTCGCGCATGGTCTCGCGCGGCGCCGTGACCATGTCGAAGGTGGAGAGCCCGCGCAGGTAAGCGTTGAAAAGCAGGGCCAGGTTATCCGTGGCGAGTAAGGGTTCGAGAATGCGGTGACGCATAGGGTAGCAAAAAGTAGAGTGAATGAAGTAGGTTCCACAGGCAAGCAGTCGGCAACTAGCCTCCTCCCCGGCCCTTGAGCGTGCGCTGCTGCCCTTTGAGGGCGGCGAGCACGTCGGCTTTCTTGAGGTAGGTCCGGCCGCCCATTTTGTGGTAGGGCAGCAGGCCACGGCGCTTCCACTCGTGCACGGTCTGCGGGCAGACGTCGAGTAGCGTGGCGGCCTGTTTGATGGTGAGCAGTTCCTCCGCTTCGCCGGCGGGCGCCGGCACCACCCCTGCTGTGTGCGTCAGGTTCAACTCGTGGCGGATAAGCGCGCGCAGGTCTTCCAGTAATTGGGCGTAGGCGACGCCAGAGGTGATAACCGTTTGCATGGACTGAAGGGGAAGATGAGGTGAGTGGGGAGCGCCGCAAGCGGGCTTAAAAGGGATCGTTGTCGCTGGCGGCTTTGCGGGCCTGCTTGTTGAATTCGCGCACGAACGTGTCGTGGTCGGGGTAGTCGTGCAGCGGGGCCGCGCTCACGCCAAAGGATTTGCGCAGCCCGTCGAAGGACAGCAGCTGGTTGAGCATCTTACCCGAGCCGCGCTTGTTGTAGTACTTGACGTGGGCCAAGTGCGGCGCGTACTGGATGTTGTCGGGCGTGGACTTCACCGTGTCGATGATGTTGGCAAAGCAGAGCGAGAAGTCGGAGTTGTCGAGGATCTTTTCCGAGCCGCGCACGAAGGGCCGCGCGTCGCGGGTATGGGCCGCGCAAGCCTTGGTGGTGTGACAGATGAGCAGAATAAAGAGGTTGTAGCGCTTGGCCAGCTCTTTCAATTCCAGAGTGGCGCGGCTGTAGCGCTCAGTCTCCTCTCCCTTGCCGCCCATGGCCGACAGCCCGTCAATGACCATCCCGTCCAAGGAGCCGTAGAGCTGGATCGTCTGCTGGATGTCGCGCTCGTAGTCGGCCGTCGTCTTGCCGCCGTTACCGGTCAAAATTAGTTGGTCAGCAATGGCCTGCGAGCCGGCGCGCAGCAACTCCCTGGTTTGCTCTTTGCTTTGGCGGGCATAGCCTTGCAGCACCTGACTGGCCGGCACGCCCTGCTCGGCATCGAAGTACATGTCCAAAAAGCGGTTGACGGTTTCGGGCTTGCCCATCTCCATGGACGAGTAGAGAAAGCGGTTGCCGTAGCCGAGTACGTTCTGGGCAATCACGTTCTGGGCAAAGTAGCTCTTCCTGGTGCCGCCCGAGCCAATGAGCACGGCCAGCTTGCCCTTGAAGCTCTGCTGCTGGTCCTCGTCAATTTCGGGCACCAAGCAGGTCATCGGGCTCTGCTGCTGGGTGTAGTAGTCGAGCCACTCCTCGGTCCAGTTGCTCCAGATTTCCACGCCATCCGTCGCCGCGGCCGTTGGGGTTAGCACGGAGCTGCCCGCGGTCGCTTGGTGGCGCTGCGTGGTCTTAAAAGCCGAGCGCACAATGCGCTGCAGGTCCGCCTCGGGCAGCGGTTCGCTCGTGGCCTGGTTGATGGCGGCAATGAGTTGCAGCACATGCGTTTCGTAGAGGGCGGAATGGTCAAAGAGGTGGCAGGCCTGCTTGAAGAGCGTGTTGTCACGCTCGCCCGGCTGGGGCGGGGCAAAGAAGTCCCGGTCAATACTACCCGGACCGGCGGGGCCATTTTTCGCGCCGAGCGTCGCCTTGGTGAAGGCGGCCATGTCGAAGGTGCGGGCGTACTGCCAGAGGCCAGCGAGTTCGGCAATGGGCGTCAGGCTGGTGAGCTTGGCCTCGGGCTTGTAGTCCAGCCGGGGCGTGTTGGCCAGGGCCAGGATATCGTCGAGGGGCAGCGTCAAGAGCTCGGTGCTGGTAAGGCCCACCTTGTAGCGGCCTTTTTTGTTGCGGGAGTTGAGGACCCGGAACAGGCGGTTGTTGTTGTAGATGCCCAGATCGACGCTGGCGAACTGCGTACCCGCCTGCTTGGCCTCGTAGGCCTTGGTTTGCAGTGCGGCCAAGGTCAACTCGTGGCATTCGGCCAGTAGTCGGGCCGCGAGCACGTTGAGTTGGGTGGGCAACTGGGGGGAAGGCGCAAAGCCGCCAAACAAGCTCTGGTGCAGTCCGACGTGAAAACCCTTGCTGCCGGAAAAGGAGAGGAACAGGTGCTTGGGCGAGAGCTGGAAGCGGGCGTAGAGGCGTTTGAGCAAATCGCGGGTGGCCTCCAGGCTGCCGGGCAGATCGCCCTCGCGGTCGAGGTCGAAGTAGAGAAACTCGGCAAAGTAGCTGCCCGCAAAGCCCGCCACGGTGGACTTGCCGGTCTGTGGGTCACGGTGCACCTGCAGGTGCTCGTAGATGGTGTTGTCGAAGCCGAACATGGAGAGGTAGAATTCCTCGTCCGTGGGCTGCAGGACGATCTCGGATTTGGGGAGCACTCTCCCGCGGATGTGGGGGCCGCCTTGGCAGACTTCGTAGTTCATGGGAGGAGGCAGTAGCGGGCGTTAGGAAGAGAGGGAGGCTTCGCGCTTTTTGCGCAGGCGCAGCCAGGCTTGCACGGTGAGATTGGCCGAGTCGTAGTCGGTGAGTAGCGTGCGGCGGTTCTGCATGTCGAGCAAAATGCTGGTCACTTCCCCGCTGCTGTGCTTGTTGGTCAGGCTTACCAGTTGAGCAGGTAGCAGCGGCTCCACCATCGCGAAGACCTTAGGCAACGGGTTGTCCTTCTCCCAAGCCACAAAGCGGGCCCAGGTGGACTGTCCCTCGGCATCAAGCTCAGCGACGAGTTCCGGCCAGCGGGTTTCGAGGGGAGGTGGCGCAGCCGGCGTTGGGCGGGCGGCGCGGTCATTTCTTTTCTTTTTGCCAGGTGGAGACGCCCGCGGGGGTGGAGACGACGCTGGATCGATTGGGCTTTCAGAATCCAACTTCAAATCAGAGACCTGTTCACTCGCACACCCACTAACAGCGTTAGCTGTCTCTTCTTTTGTTTTGTTTAGTTTAGTTTTATGTACTAGGGGGTATGTCGGGGGTGAAAAGGGGGGCATAAAGGGGGGTGAAAAGGGGGAGATAAAGGGGGTGTTTTTCTGCCCCTTTTCCGGGTTCTCCTCCGGTTCCAGCGCGGGAGTGGCCAGCCAGTAGGTGGTCGTGTGGCCCCTGCCCTGCCCATTCTTGAAGTCGAGCAGGCCGGCTTGCTTTAAGCGGTTGCGGGCCGTATCCAACGGGTCCTTGGTTCGTAGTCGCAGCTTCACCAGTAGTTCATCCACTGAGAAGTTGAAGGGATTCTTCCACCCTAATGCGTTGCAGCGCTCCAGTAGTCTGAAATACACGGCGATGTCATTGGGGGTGAAGGAATGCTCCAGATCTTTGGCCCAGAAAGCATTGATGAGGGCGATGTAATTCATGGGCGGCGCGTAGAAGAGAGTACTGTGCCAGTGGCCTAGAGCCGTCAGGGCGAAGCCTTACTTAGTAGGCGGCAGACGCCTTGGAAGCGACAACCAGCCGCAGGGGCTTGAACTGCGGCTGCGGCTCAGGCTGTGCTGTTTCTGGCGAGCGGCGAGCGGGCGCTGAAGCCTTCGGGGCAAGTACTGGCTGCGGGCGGGGCGCGGCTTGTTCCACCGCACCCCGCTGCGGCTTCGCGGCCGGCGCGGGTTCGGTACTTGGGAAGACCAGAATTCCCGCGGGCAAGGGCAGCCGAAAGCGCCCCGTTGGCGCTACTTCCACCAAGCCAATGGCCACGAGTTCTTTCAAGGTTTCGGCTGCCTCGCCGGGCCAGTACTTCACAAGATTGGCCAGCAACTGGTCCTCTCTCAGAAACGGGGCCGTAAAGAGGGCGGCCACATACGCCTGGTAGTGCGCATACTCCTGCTCCGGGCTTAGCATACGCCGACGCCGGGCTGCGGCGTGCTACAAGGGCGGAAGAAGGAGGCGAATCCGATTACTCGGGCAACAGCCCAATGCCGCTCTCCTTTTTGGTCCTGAAGGACCGTTAAGTGCGTGGTTTTCATTTTCTTTGCAATAGTGTTAACAAGGAGTTTTTAAGGCAGGCACCTGTTGGAGGGGGCCTGCCTTTTTTACTGGCTGGCAGCGCGTTGATTACCCGCGCTGTGGGCGACAAGCATCTTGGCTACTGCCTCAGAAGCCCGAAAGCACTCGGCCGCACAGCCTTGATTGCCGTGGGCGTTCTTCTGCTCGATGCTCTCGGCGGCCATCAGCTCCGAGAGGTGCAAGGCCACGAGTTCTTTCTCACTCATGTGCTCGCGGGTATTGGCTTTTTCGGGCAAGCACTTGCGCTGGCGAATAGTGGCGGCTGGTCCGCCCCAGAGCGGCGTGTAGGTAGCGTTGGTGCAGAGTCGGTAGCCTTCTTTTTCCCGTACGCCGTGAGCGGCCAGGACCGTGACGAGGCGGTTGCGGGTGGTCTTGCCCTGAAAGCGGGCCCGAATTTGACTCTCGCTAAAGCCGCGTCGGCGGTAGGTAGCTTCGGCCCGGTCGAGAATGAGGTCGGGGTTCTTTTCTTCCTCTATGCGCTCTAGGGAAACCTGATTGACAGCAACCGCTAGATTGGCATCTAAGTATTGAGCATACTCCAATGCTATCTGCTGATGAGCGTAAGTACCACCGTTGCGTCCGCGGCGACTTTCAATAATGCCGGATTTATCGGCATTTAAAAAACGACACGCAGCAGTCACAAACCCGACGGTGCTGAGTAGAGCGAGCCAGTCACTGGGGCGCTGGGCATCTCCAGCTCCGCTTAGATTATATATGTCAGTGAGGCTATGGAGACCATTTGCATTTTGACCAATGCGCTGGCCTTTCACTATTAACCCAGGGGGCGCCAGCTTACTCATC
>NZ_CAXTBM010000098.1:0-14683 GCF_964242765.1 uncultured Hymenobacter sp. | reverse complement strand
GAGCAAATCCGTAAATACTTCGGTGTGGCACTGGTTGCACTCGAACTTCAAGCCCACTGTGCGGCCTTGAAGCTCATCGAGAGGAGCAGGGGTGGTTTTCTGTTGAATCCACATAAGGAGTTAGTTTGGTTTTCAGGAAAGGAAGGAGAGCAGAACGTCGGCGGGCCATTGGTATGGGTAGCCTGCCAGTGGTTGTGTACGCACCAGTTGCCGTTTTGTGTTGTCTGGGATGTAGATATAATACGGCCACGTAGCGGAATATCTGCTGGCTAGGTAGTACACTTGTAGCCGCTCGGCTTCTTTTCCAGCTAATTCAGATATGCTTGATTCTCCCGTTGAATCTGTTGCGCCGCCCGCCAAAACTCCGGTGCCGTGGGTGCCACGCTGGCGCACTTTGCTCGGCTCAGTGGCTTTCACCCGCGACCCTATTGGCAGGCTCAACGGCATCCTGGCCGAATACGGCGATACGGTAGGAGTATATCTGGGCGGCATCCGGCCGGGCTTGGTCACGCGCGACCCGGCGTTGGTGCAGCACATTCTCCAGAAAAATCACCGCCGCTACCTGAAGTCCGACCTCACGCACGGCCTGATTCGCTACTTGGGCCGCGGGCTGCTCACCAACGAAGGCGCCGACTGGCTGCGGCAGCGCCGCCTGATTCAGCCGGGCTTTCATCGACAGCGCCTGGCCGGCCTGACCCACCTGATGCAAACGGCCGCCGAGGAATGGACCGCCGAACTGACCGTCCGCACTGCCCCGCCCGACGGCGCGGCGGTAGTCGATATTCACGAAGCCATGACGCGGGTAGCCTTCCGCATTGTGGCGCGGGCCGCGTTCAGTGCCAGCCTCTCCGAAGCAGAAGGGGAGCGGCTAGCCGATATTCTAACCCGAATTCAAGCCTTCTACGTGCGCACCGTACGGCAGCCTTACTTGCGGCCGTGGTTTCGCGCTCGGGGCAGTTACCGTCGCCACGACGAACTCAGCCGGGAATTGCGCGAGCTAATTCGGGGCTACATCCGGCAGCGCCGCCAACACCCGTCCACCGACCCCGCCCAAGCCCCCGACGACCTGTTGCAAATGCTGCTCGACACCCGCTACGAAGACACCGGGGAGCCTATGCAGGAAGATCAACTGCTCGATGAAGTTAACATACTCTTGGTAGCTGGTCACGAAACTTCGGCCAATGCGCTAAGCTGGTTGTTCTATCTGCTCGCCCACAACCCCGCAGTAGCCGATAAGGTGCGCATCGAAATGAGTGCCGTACTAGCCGGCCGCACCCCCGACTTCAGCGACTTGTCTCAACTGCCTTACTCTATGTGCGTGGTGCAGGAAACGCTACGTCTCTACCCGCCCGCCTGGATTCTGGACCGAGTAGCTTTGGAAGACGATGAGTTTCGGGGCCAGCCTATTCCGAAGGGCACGCTCTTTTCGCTCTACCTCTACGGCCTGCACCATCACGCCGCCCTCTGGCCCGATGCCGAAGCGTTCCGGCCCGAGCGATTTGCGCCGGGTGCTGTTCCTGCGGTGCCTACGTACGGCTATCTGCCCTTCGGTGGCGGCCCGCGCCTGTGCGTTGGCAACCACTTCGCGCTTACTGAGATACAGCTAGTGTTGCTGGAAACTCTACGCCACTTCAGTGTCGAGCCTACCACAGAAACCCCCGCAGTACTTATGCCTCTCGTGACGCTGCGTCCGCAAGGAGAAGTGCCCCTGCGGTTTCGGCGGCTGTAGTCCTAGATGCTTTTAGAAAAGAGGCGAATAGAAACCACTGCTAGCAATAGTTTCTATTCGCCTCTTTTGAGGAATACAAACAGCCCGGCTTATTCCGCCAGCAAGCCAGCCACCGTTTTCTCGAACTCGTCGGTTTCCTGCTGGTAGTATTTGCCGGTGCCGGGACCAGAGAAGCCGGTGTGAATCTTGCGGACTTCGCCTTTCTTATCCAGGAAGATGGTGGTAGGGAAAGCCAGGACCTTGGCTAGCTGCGGGAGCGAGGCACTGGCCGAATCCTTGTTGGCCATACCCGCCACGGCTAGGTCGTAGCCGACGTTGAGACGCTGCTTCATCTTAAGCAGCTTCTGCGACGCTAGCTTCTGGTCGGGCGTGCGCTCATAGCCCAGACCAATGATTTCGACGCCGCGCTGCTTGTTTTTCTCGTACCAAGGCGCCAGGAAGTTGGTTTCGTCCATGCAGTTGGGGCACCAGGAGCCGAGGATTTGCACCACCACTACTTTGCCTTTGTACTTGGGGTCGGTGGGGGAGATGCTGCCGCCTTCATAAATGCTGGGAAACTTAAAGTCGAGGCGTTTCTGGTTGGGCTTCATGCCGGTAAGGGCGTTAGCATCGGGCAGCTTGGCATTAGCATCGAGGCGGCCAGTCCAGGTCTCGTGGCCAGATTTGCCACTGTAGAAGTCTCCATTGATGGTGGTGTTCGTGTCGCTGAGTCGGTTGGCAGTGAAAAGGAAGCCATGGCTGCCGTCGAAGGTGCTCAGCTTCATGGTGTTGTCGCTAACTTGCCCCGCCAAATAACGATAGTCGCCGGTAGAAGTCAGAAAGGTGCCGGTTATGTCGTTGCCGGTCTGTTTGAATACGCCTACGGCAGGATAGGTTTCGCCATCGTCACCTTTGAAAGTGACACTCCATGTGCCATCAAACGAAGCGGGCTTCTGATTGACCGCTACGGGAAAAACTTTCTGCTCGCCTTTAGTGGCCACGAACGGCACCCGGTACGGCTCCTTGCCATCATACTTCACCCAAGCGCCTTTCAACTTACCGTTGCCATCGGCCCGCATCACCAAAGCAGCATCAAAGACGCCCAAACGAATAGTGGTGGAGTCGCCAGCGGTGCTGATTTCGTCGAGCTTGAGGCGCTCCTCGCCGTTGAGCAGCGTGACGGTAGGCTTGCCGCCGTCGGTTGCTACATCAAACAGAAACGGGATTTCCTGACCTTGAGCGGAGAGTACACCTCGCCAAGTGCCGGCAGTGAGAGGCGTGGTCGTATTGTTGGTAGTAGCTTGATTGTCAGAGGAAGAGTCGGTGCTACAGGCAGCTACAACAAGCATGAGGCTGGCACCAAGAAACACTTTTTGGAAAAGCGAAGAGAGAGACATAGTCAGGTTGAGAAGACAATTTGTTCGGCGCTAAACTACTAACCACCGAATTTGGTTTAATAAGGTGGAGCGCCAAGGTAGCACGAAGCGCCGGTTCGGGGCAGTTCAAGCTCACAGAGCGGGGGCATGCCAACTGTTTTGTTTAACAAAGCAGCACGCACAAGCTTCGTGAAAAAGCGCAGACCAGAAATTTTGGGACGCGCCATACCAGGCGCCTATATTTGCGTACCTGCTCTTAAGTAGGTCCGTTCCCTCCACATTTTTCCTTTTCGCATTATGGCGTTTGACTTAGAAATGATCAAGGCGGTGTATGCTGGCATGGGCTCCCGCATCGAAGCTGCTCGTACTGCCGTTGGTCGTCCGCTTACCCTGACTGAAAAAATCCTGTACGCTCACCTGTACGGCGGCTCGGTTTCGCAGGCTTATAAGCGCGGTGTTTCCTACGTCGATTTCGCCCCCGACCGTGTGGCCATGCAGGACGCCACAGCCCAAATGGCGCTGCTCCAGTTTATGCAAGCCGGCAAACCCAAAGTAGCCGTGCCGAGCACCGTGCACTGCGACCACCTGATTCAGGCGAAAGTAGGAGCCGACGAGGATTTGGCCATTGCCAACTCCGAAAACAAAGAAGTATACGATTTCCTGGCTTCGGTCTCCAATAAATACGGCATCGGTTTCTGGAAGCCCGGCGCCGGTATCATTCACCAAGTGGTACTCGAAAACTACGCCTTCCCCGGCGGGATGATGATCGGTACCGACTCGCACACGCCCAACGCCGGTGGCTTGGGCATGATTGCCATCGGGGTAGGTGGCGCTGATGCCGTCGACGTAATGGCGGGTATGGCCTGGGAGTTGAAATTCCCAAAGGTTATTGGCGTGAAACTAACCGGTAAGCTTTCGGGCTGGACGGCTCCCAAAGACGTAATCCTGAAAGTAGCCGGTATCCTGACCGTGAAAGGCGGTACGGGTGCCATCGTGGAGTATTTCGGCGAGGGTGCCGAGAACATGTCGTGCACGGGTAAGGCTACCATCTGCAACATGGGCGCTGAAATTGGGGCTACCACTTCGGTGTTTGCCTACGACGAAAGCATGGCCAACTACTTGCGCGGCACCAGCCGGGCCGAAATTGCCGACCTTGCTTCCACGGTAGCACAGCACCTCCGCGCCGATGACGAGGTATTTGCTAATCCCAAGGAGTACTACGACGAACTCATTGAAATCAACCTTTCCGAATTGGAGCCCCATGTCAACGGCCCCTTCACGCCGGACGCCGCTTGGCCGATTTCGCAGTTTGCAGCCGCAGTGCGCGAGCATGGCTGGCCCGAGAAGCTGGAAGTAGGTTTGATTGGTTCGTGCACCAACTCTTCGTACGAAGACATCACCCGCGCCGCCTCTATCGCCAGCCAGGCCGTAAGCAAGGGCTTGACCGTGAATGCCGAGTTTACGGTAACACCCGGCTCGGAACTGGTGCGCTACACCGTGGAGCGCGACGGTTTGCTGGACACTTTCGCCCAAATGGGCGGTGTGGTACTGGCCAACGCCTGCGGTCCGTGCATCGGGCAGTGGGCGCGCCACACCGACGATCCTAAGCGCAAAAACTCCATCATCACGAGCTTCAACCGCAACTTTGCCAAGCGCAACGACGGCAACCCGAACACCCACGCTTTCGTGGCTTCGCCCGAAATCGTAACGGCCTTCGCTATTGCCGGCGACTTGACCTTTAATCCGCTCGTGGATACGCTGACCACCAAAGACGGTCAGCAAGTGAAGCTCGACGCACCGCACGGCCTCGAAATGCCGCCCCAAGGCTACGCCGTAGAAGACGCCGGCTACCAAGCTCCCGCCGTTGACAGCTCTTCGGTGCAAGTTATTGTGGACCCCGGTTCCGACCGTTTGGAGCTGCTCGACCCCTTCAAGCCGTGGGAAGGCACCGACCTGAAAGGGTTGCGTCTGCTCATCAAGGCCCAAGGCAAGTGCACCACCGACCATATCTCGATGGCCGGCCCATGGTTGAAATACCGTGGTCACCTCGACAATATCTCCAACAACATGCTCATCGGAGCAACCAACGCCTTCAACGGCGAGGCTAATTCGGTGAAAGATGCTTTGACTTCGGGTACGCCTTACTCGCCGGTACCGGCCGTAGCACGAAACTATAAAGCCCAAGGTATTGGCTCGGTGGTAGTTGGTGATGAAAACTACGGGGAAGGCTCTAGCCGGGAGCACGCCGCTATGGAGCCGCGCCACTTGGGCGTGCGCGCCATCATCGTGAAGAGCTTCGCGCGTATTCACGAAACCAACCTGAAAAAGCAGGGGATGCTGGCACTCACCTTTGCTAGCAAGGCTGATTATGACTTGATTGAGGAGGATGATATCATCGACATCCTCGGCTTGACCAACTTTCAGCCTGGCCAGCCGCTGCAAGCACGCCTGCACCATTCCGACGGGGATACCGACCTCATTACCCTCAACCACACCTACAATGAGGGACAGATTGAGTGGTTTAAAGCCGGCTCGGCCCTGAACCTGATCCGTTTGAAAGAGGCAGGTGCGGCTCAGATGTCGCAGAAGTAGTGAAATCTACTAAAAACAAAAAGCTGCTCTGTTTAGGGCAGCTTTTTGTTTTTATGGGCTATCGTTTAATTCAATTTAAGCATGAGCATTACCGTTAAGCAGTCCATTTCTGTTACTGGCTTTATTATTACTCTCGTAGGTGCCATTCTGTTTTCCACAAAGGCAATTATCGTTAAGCTAGCTTTTATAAGTACCCATACGAATGCCCTGACGTTGCTCACGCTGCGTATGCTATTTTCGCTACCATTTTATTTAGTTGCCGCTTTTGTTGTCAGCAGCCGGAGTAGCAATGTAAAGCTAACCAAAAGAGAATGGGCTTTCGTTTTGGGCCTTGGTGTGATTGGCTATTACTTGAGTAGCTTGTTTGATTTTATTGGCCTGCAATATATTTCTGCGGGATTGGAAAGGCTTATTTTATTTTTGTACCCAACCTTTGCAGTATTTATTAATGCTTATTTTTTCAAGCAACTTATATCACGTGTGCAAAGAGTGGCTTTAACGCTTACCTACGCTGGTATTGGATTAGCTTATTTTGGCGAGTTAGCTATTGATTCTAGTAATCCGAATTTTTACTTCGGTAGTTTTATGGTGTTTCTGTGTGCAGTAACTTATGCTATTTATATAGTGGGTAGTGGAAGAGTAATTCCTCGTATAGGATCCACTAAGTTCACTGCGTACGCTATGCTAGTCGCTACGTGCGGGATATTTGCGCATTTCGCGGTGGCGGGCGAAACGGCAACTTTCCAACTTGGGAAGGAACTTTGGGTATATGGCTTATTGCTAGCGGTAGTTGCTACCGTTATTCCCTCCTTTATGCTGTCTTATGGGTTAAAAAGTATTGGTTCAAATAATGTGGCTATTATTAGCGGTATTGGACCAGTATCCACCATTATGCAAGCGTACTTTATTCTAGGTGAAAGAATTGTTTTTGAGCAGATGGTAGGCACTGCATTGGTTATAGCAGGCGTAATCCTAATTGGTTGGAAGAGAAAGCCGATAATTGTGAAAGAAGTTGCTGTCTGATGTCGATTAAAACGTAGTTGTTATGTAAGTATATACATCTTTTATTTCAAATAAAAAAGTTGATTTTCAGTAAGAAAAACTCTTGTTTATACTCTATAAATTTAAATCTAGGGCAGTGCTTTATACTATATTCAGGATGTCCGGCAAAACCTGCCTTATGAATATAGGTCGTTCAATGGAAATGTTGATTAATCCGTTTATTGGCAACAAATAGCCGTTTGTGGGAGTATATATTTATTGGAAGTGTAAAGTCAAGCAACAATAAATGACATGCTAACGGAAGTAAATTATCTAAATGAATACGTGTACGGGCAGAAGTCTGGTCTAATAGATTACATTGTATTTAAGCGTTGATTGCTACTCCGGGTTGTTGATTGAACTGGCTAGCTAAAGTTGTTGAGTCGGCTGGGTGACTTTTTTCGTATTGGCGGGATAAAGTCATTCTCTACTGTAATGCGAAGCTTCTATTCATGGCCGGATTCATCAAGAAAATAGCAAAGGTTGCGAAGCATACCAGTTTGGGGCTGTTGGGGGTGGTGGCAATATATGGAGTAGGAACGCTGGTGCTGTCGGTAATACCAGTGGGCACGCGCAGCACACCCGAACCCGGCGACATAGAAGCTTACGTGCTATCCAACGGGGTGCACACCGACATTGTGGTGCCTGTTCGGAACAACCAGATAGATTGGAGCCGCAGCATTCGCTACGCCGATACTCCTGCCGCCGATACGAGCCGGCAGTATATCGGCTTCGGCTGGGGCGACAAAGGCTTCTACCTCGAAACACCTACTTGGGCTGAGTTGAAGCTACGTACTGCTATTCGCGCCATGTTTTGGCTAAGCAGCTCGGCCATGCATACTACCTTTCATCACCAGCCCGTGGTGGGGCCGCATTGCGTGAAGCTGTATTTAAGTGAAGCAGAATATGGGCGCTTAATTCGTTTCATCCAACAAAGCTTCCGGCCCGATGCGCAAGGTCAGATACAGCACATCAGCGGGCACAGCTACGGCCGCTACGATGCTTTTTACGAGGCCCGTCGGGTTTACAACCTATTCTACACCTGCAACACTTGGGCCAACGAAGCCTTAAAGATTAGTGGCCAGAAAGCCAGCCTTTGGACTCCGGCCGACGGTGGTATCTTCTGGCATTATCAGTAGCTTTATCTCGCGTTAATTGCTTTGCTCATCTAACTGACAACTAACATGACGACTTACAACGAAATATTTGAGAGAAATCGGCAGTGGATTGCGGCTCATAATGCGGCGGGTCCGGAGTTTCTGGCTCGCCTAGCCACCGATCAGCGACCTGAGTACCTTTACATTGGCTGTAGCGACTCGCGCGTGACGGCAGAGGAACTGATGGGCGCAAAACCCGGCGAAGTGTTTGTGCATCGCAACATCGCCAATTTGGTCAATAACATCGACCTGAACGCAATGTCGGTTATCGAGTACGCCGTAATGCACCTGGGTGTCAAGCATATTGTGGTGTGCGGACACTATGGCTGTGGTGGTGTAAAAGCGGCAATGCAAGCCGAGGACTTGGGCATCATGAACCCTTGGTTGCGCAACATCCGTGACGTGTATCGGCTGCACCATCAGGAGTTGGATGCCATTGAGGATACCACTGCCCGCTATAACCGCCTAGTGGAGCTGAACGTGCAGGAGCAGTGCGTCAACGTGATTAAAACGGCCGCCGTGCAGCAGAGCTACTTGCAGAAAGGCTACCCCACGGTGCACGGTTGGGTGTTTGATTTGAAGAGTGGTCTGCTGAAAGACTTGAACTTGGATTTCGAAGATATTCTGCACGACATCCAACAAATTTATAATCTCAGCGACAAGCCTATGTTCAAGTACAAGGCAACCTTGGCCGAGAATATAGGGAAGGAATAATAAAAAGATAGGGGCCAACCCTGGCTTGTATAGTGCTGGCAAAAGAAACCCGGCTGCTTCCGCTTGGTAAGACGGAGGCAGCCGGGAAATGAGGGTGGCGAGAAAACGGCTGAAACTACTAGTTAAGCCAAACCTCGGCTACCGTCTCGAAGCGGTGGCGAGCGAAGGCTCCGTAAGGTTGTTCAGCGTAGAAACCCAAGACGTGGATTTGCGGCAAACCAGTGCGTGCGTTGCGACGCACCTGGATAGGATACACATGGCCGGCTTTGGGCCAGTCACCAATGTGGTCGGAGGGGCGGCGGCTGTCATCTACACAGCGAGCATATTGCTGTACAGGCGGCGGAACGGGAAGCTTTACTTTCGACATATCCAAAGATACGGATATTAGTTGGTTCTAAAAAGATTAGCCCTTATTATTTATAATTAAAAGCCCCTTGACAGCGGTTTAATCGAATATTAATACCTATATGTGTTGTCTAATATACAGTTGAACTCAAATAAACTTTTAGCTCAACAGTGAAGTTTTGCTAAAAAAATTAGTTGTCGAGCTTCGTGTTTTATCTCGGGAAGATTAGCGTGCATTCACTAGGGAAGAAAACTTAATGCCAACGGCTATCCCTATTATGAGCCTGCATGGTTTATAGCTGTTTTCAATTCTGGATCAAGAATTTGGATACGGCAATTAGGAAGACACATGGTGTCATACCCACGCTGGAACTTGGGGAATAGCGAAGAAATAAACAACTTTAAATCCGTCCCAGGATTTGGTTTCGCATTGACTTGAGAGTTGATTATCAATAGCAAAGCGCCCAACCGGGAGAGAAGAGTTCTTCTCCTGGTTGGGCGCTTCGAGTACTAGTACCTCTAGTGCGTCAATAGCACACGTCGGGTTAGGTTACCAGCGGTGCCGTGCACACGCACCATGTATACTCCGGCTGGTAACTCCCGCAAGTCCACCGTTGAAGTAGAGCCAGTTAGTGTCTGCTGCTTCACCACTTGGCCCAGGGCGCTTAGTACCTCTAGCTGTTGCCCACCAAAACTGGCTGGTACTTCCACTCGAACTTGGCCTGCGGTAGGATTCGGGTACAGTTGCCATGTAGCCGGAGCCTTAGACGGCCGTACGGGTAACAGTTGGCTTTGGGTGTAGCGGGCTATGGCGTCGTCGGCAGCAGTCCGCAACTGAGCTAGAGTAGGCGCCGCCACTATCGCAAACGTAACGGTAACCGAATCAGCGGGCGCCAAGAAAGGCATTACGGCCCCCACTACTTGCGCAATGTCCGTGCCGGTGGCTACGCCCGCAGTCCGGTGGCGGGTGCCGCTGTTCAGCGTCAGCATTTTTTCGGCCCGACTGAACCCGTTGGCAAGACGTAAGCCACTACTGGCGGGCGCATTCACATCAATAGCATAACTCGATACAGTGCCCCCGCGAAGCCACTGCACGCCTACGTAAGCATTGGCAGAGTCTACATTATATGCGTAGCTAAGATGGCGTACCGAATCCCAAACCACTGCATTGCGGGCGTAATTGCCCATGTCCCAGTCGGCGAAAATACCAGCGTAAAGGGGCTTAAGGGTATCGGCGGTTACGTTTTTAATTTGGTATTCCAACGTCACGTAGTTACGTTCTACACCTTGGGCCCAGGAATTGCCCTGTTGCCGCACCTGCACCCCCACAGTGCGGTTGCGCGTAGCACTTGGTAAGGAATCGCGCAGTATACCGGTAGCTGTTAAGCTGGCATAGGTAGTCTGGCGGTGTAAGGTGGTTTGCACCTCGGTGAAAAAGTCGGCGTCAACGCTATTCCGGTCGTTGCGCAGACGGCTGGAAATGCGGGTAGTACCAGCCCCTAACAAAAGGCCGCCTTCATATAGCATAGAGTTTCCGCCCTGGTATCGTACGCCTTCCCCCTTATTAGATCCTAGTCCGTCGGTGCCTAAGCTACCGCGATGCGTAAGGGTGACGGCCAAGTTGCCCGCATTCAGTACTACATATTGCGGGTTGATGAGTATGGTTGCGTACTGATCGTCTTGGTAGCCGGTAATAGGGTCAGAGAGACGATAGCGCAGTGTTACAGAGGTGTTGACCGGTGCGGCCGACGCTACTGCTAGCCGAAAAGGGGTAGCCGCGTTGGAAACCCTAGACATAGTGCCTAGCGCCGTTGTGGTAAACGTGCCCTGCCGCACGTTTACATAGGGCGAAAGGGACGTAACGGTAAGCGTTAAGTTTTGTATGGGCTGCAATAGATTCAGCATCTCGACAGTCAGCCGTATGGTATCGCCGAGTTGATAAACCGGTTTGCTAGGACTAAATAGGCACTGCGTAAGGCGGACGGCGTGCTGGTTGTTGGCCTGTACGGCACGAAACACGTTCAGGCGGCCTGTACCCAGCTTCCCGAGGTAAGCGGCGTTGCCAGGCAAATTATACACGTTGTCGGTAGTAGCACGGAGTTGCGCAATTACTTGTGCCGCCGATAGTTGCGGAAATCGAGCCCGCACCAGTGCCGCTGCTCCGGCCACCAAAGGCGCCGAAAACGAGGAACCACTGGCCCGGATATAATCGGCGTCCGTGTCGCCCCAGGTAGTGTATACAGCTTCACCAGGCGCTATCAAGTCAATCCGGCGACTGTACGTTGCGTTGCTCGACCGAATATCCGTGGCTCCGCACCAGCCAACCGACAGCACATGATCGTAGCTGGCAGGGTAGAAGTCTAGCTCGGCGTTGGTGTTGCCAGCGGCAGCCACCAGCACCACGTCGCGGTTGATGGCGGCATATGAAATGGCATCCTGCTCGAACTGGGAGCGGCCTCCTGCGCCGCCCCACGACATATTAATGATTTTGCAGCCGTGGTCGGCCGCGTATACAATGGCCTCGTAGCCAGCAAAGCTACCGCCCGTTGTGCCCGGATATATTTTCAATGGTAGAAACCGGCACTTAAATCCTACGCCAGCAATACCGGCACCGTTATCGGCCCGGCCCGAAGCGGCTCCTGCTGTGTGCACGCCGTGGAGGGGCTGCGACGACGAGTTTGGGGAAGGATTATTATCACCGTCGGCAAAGTCCCAACCGCGGTAGTTGTCGATGTAGCCGTCGTGGTCGTTATCGACGCCGTCGGGTGGGTCTTGGTAGTTGCGTTGCCACTGGCCGGCCAGATCTTGGTGCGAAAGCCGAAAGCCTGTATCGGTAATGCCAATCAAAACCGTAGTATCTCCCTGAGTCAGGTCCCAAGCTTGAAAAGCGCGAATCTTTTTCAGGTGATACTGACTGGTCGCAAGTGTAGAGTCAGCAAGCGGGTCGTTGGGTTGATAGAGCGGGGCGCGGTAATAAAGGGGCTCCACGTACTCCAGCATGCCAGTGCCTAGCAGCGCATGCTGCACCTTGGTTAAAGAAGCTTCCTGATTGAACCAGACTTGGTACACCAAACTTAGGTCGACGGCGCCAGGCCGTTCGTAGTTGGGGCGTATTGTATTAGGAAATTTTTGCTGCACCTGCGTAGCACCAAGGCGGCGCAACAGAACATCCAGCACGGGGCCGGCCATAGTATTAGAGGCTCCTTGAGGACGAAATTCCGGCTTGATCTTAAACACCAATGTGCCAGAAAGCGTGGTAGGCGCATCAATTGTAATTTGTTTTACTCCTGCCATTAGGAGGGCGGAAGACGACTGCGCTATTCCCATAAAAGGAATCCAAGCCGAAATTAGGAATAATGCTAATTTAAACGATGGTAATAGTTTATTCATAGTGCAAAAGAAACCCGCGGTTGAAAGCTCGATCTTGTTAGCTACCTGCAACCATAGATTGCACTATATTTCAGGAAGCGTAAGTTTCAGTTAGTAAACCTAACTAAGAAAAACAGCTAAAAAGAGCGTTATTGGGTAAATTATATCAATAACTTTATATAATACCACTAATTCATAATTTGTAGTAATTTATGAAATACCGAGTAAAGAGAGTTTGCTAGTTAGACTAGCTAATGAGGTTTTGTACAATATTGTTTCTGTTTTGAACAAAATTATAAATCCGTTTAAAAGGGATTTAATTATAGTAGCTCATTCAAGTAGTGCGGTTATAGTTGATGGGTTTACGCATTGAGTACTGGGTTACTTCGCCGGAATGGTTTTGTGTTAAAAGGTGAAAGCACTTGCGTGCTGCATTCCGCGTGGAATGCAGCACGCAAGTGCTTTGCGTATATCTCATTGTCTATTGAGTTGGTATGCTCAACTTTGAAAGTGTGTTGAACACTTAGCACTGGAATTTTCTGTCGTGTTAGGGTTGGACGTTGATCTTAATAGCATTTCAGGGATTGTAGCCTGCTTGAAACAAACAGACGACGTCTATACCCGGAGGGCTATGTGCTTGACGTAACGGGTTGATTATATGAGTGTAGATGTATCAGGGCTGTGTTATTGGAATAAAAAAAGGACGCCTCCGAAGAGACGTCCTTTGACCACCAAGAAAACTTAATTTGAGCCTAATTTAACTCGCCTTGACAGCTTGTGCGAACCACGGGGGAGTTGCTTGAACTCGTTCTGAGTTTGGAGTAAGGCTACAAAAGTGCGTTTAGGTTCAGCTAAATGATGTTACGCAGGTCGTTGCGTAGGTTCTCGATGCCATGCCATATCTCAGACCACGCGCTATGATCTTGGTCGGAAGGTTGCGCGTTGTGAGCAGGCACGGGACCCAGTTTCTCGGCTAGTTTGCTGCGCTTCACTTCCAAAGCAGCAATATGTTCGTGGTAGGTGTGCGGCGCTCCCGCGGTGGTAGCATGAGCCCGATTGCGAAGCGTCTTGATTTTAGTGTCCAGATCTTCGAGGGCTTGGCGAATGTCTTTGTCGGAAAGATGCTGAGGCACGCGCGCGTGCTGGGGGGAAGTAGTAGACATGGCGAACAGCTAGTAGGTTTTAGATGCGGATAGAATAAGATACAGCTTTTGATGGGCAAAGGATACGCTATTCTGCCAACCTAAACTCATTCTTAGGCTAGTCAGACAGTTAACAACCATCTTTCTGCTAGTTCTCGTTGGTGAAAACAACCTGCACTTTCTACAAGCAGCTTTGCTTTTCACTACATCTGCTTTTGATCTTGAACGGGCATATCAGTCAACTACTACCGGAACGTTTAACTCGCGGGCCAAGGGCGCGGCGGCCGATGCGTAAAGGAGCGCTAAGAGTTCGTTGAGGGCAGGCGTTAGCTCGAGGTGATAGTCTTCGTGTAGCTTACTGATTTGCTTTAGCACGTCATGTGTGCGGCGCGCCAGATGCTGGAGTAGCGGTTGGGTAGGGCCGTGCAGTTGCGCAACAGCAGCGGGCTGATGGCGGAAAATATTGGTAAGCAAGCGTAGCGTCAACTCAATCTCGCCAAAGGTGTCGCCGGTGATGCGGGCGTGGTAGGCGAGCCGAGCTTGTAATTGCCGCACGATGTGGAGCAGGTCGTTGGGTGTTTGGTGGTAGCCGCGTACCGGGTCATCGACCTGCGTACGCAACCGCTGCCGCCGAATTTCAAGCGCGTCTTCTCCTTCTAGCAACCGAAACGTAAGCTGCTCTGTCAGCACAGAATCCTGTGCCACTAAGCGGGCCAGAAGCTGGTCTTTTTCGCGTTGAGGAAGGTTGAATAGGGCTTTACGTAGTTCAGGGGAAAGGGCAGGCATAGACGAGTGAAAGGCAGCTGTGCATTAAAACGAACCTCAGTCATTAAAAGCTCCTCGTTTTCTCTCAAAACAAGCCTTTTAACTCCCAATGCTCATGATTTTCAGCTACCCTTCTTTGCTTTAGGCACGGCTTTACTGCCGGCATAGGCTACCCGATAAATCACACCATTGTCATCGTCTGACACCAACAAAGAGCCGTCGTTTGCTTGCACAATGGCGCAAGGGCGGCCAAATTCCGATTTGCCGCCTTCCACCAGCCAACCCGTCACGAAGTCTTCGAACTGTTGGGGCTGGCCTTGCTCGTTGAAGTGTACCCGCACAATTTTGTAACCCGAAGGCTGCGCCCGGTTCCAGGAGCCGTGCATGGTCACGAAAGCATCGTTTTTGTATTCGGCCGGAAACTGCTGACTGCGGTTGAAAACTAAGCCTAACGGGGCCGAATGGGCCTTGTAG
>NZ_CAXTBM010000097.1:0-15077 GCF_964242765.1 uncultured Hymenobacter sp. | reverse complement strand
ACAAAGGAGAGTAAAGAGCTGATAAATAAGGATTTGTCTATGATGGGCATTACTCCTTTTACCGTCTATGGAGATTTACCAAACCTGTCTAAAGCACTAAGACACGCTTATTTAAACAGGCCAACAAAAGCAAAGTGAGGTAATTAAGCCACTACGTAACAAAGTGCTTATTTGCTGTAAACAACAATAGAATACAGCATTATGCCCTACGAAACCGGAACCAGCGGCAACCCTACCGGCCGGCCGAAAGGCAGCACCAACAAGGCTATCCTGCCGCCCGCAAAACTATTGCTACTGGGACAGGCAAGAAGGCCAACCCTACCGAACCCTACAAAGCCCTACATTTTTTGCTCTCTTTAACGAAGCTGACGGCCAACACGGGAGGCACACTTCTTAACAGCCGCATTATCCGTAACCGAGCTTTTACCATTTTCTTAGAATACCATGATTTACTCAAAGGGTAAAATCGACGGAACACTCTGTTCATGCGTTGACCTAAGCTGTGCTTTACTATATATATTACCTGTCTAAATTAAATTATTTTCCTATAACATGTAACTTCTAATCTTACATTAACAAAATGAAACCATACTCATTGCACCTTATTGTCAGCACATTAACACTTGCATTAATATCATCCTGTTCCGACTCCTCTTATAAAGAACAGGATTTAACTGGCACATGGGTCAAAGACAAATTGGTGAACTACAATGGTGGTAAGCAAAGTATAGTAACACCGCAATCAGGAAGTGAAAATTCGTTTGTAGGCTCTTTAGAAAACCCTCGTACTATAACGTTTACAAAGTACTCAGAGATTGTTTTCTCTGGATTGAGAGGAAATCCAGATAGAGTATATGGATACTCAGTTAATGGAGACTCTATTGCTATAAACAACGAAGACTTCGTGCCGCAATCAATGTCTATAGATAAGCTAACGTCCGACAGCTTGTACTTATCATTTGAGATGAAGCTTCCCTACTTAGATAAGTCTGCTCCCTATGGGAAATGGATTATGAAAGAGTATTACCATAAAGCTAATTAGCCATTTATTGGCTATTGATATTAATAATCAGTTCCTGTGACCTACCCCGAATTTGAAGCCCGCTGGCAGCACTCCGGCGGGGCCGAACGTGCGAACTACGGCTTGTTCCTAAACGACCTATGTGACCTACTAGGCGTACCCCGCCCCGATGCCACCACCGACAACCCTGCTCAGGATGCCTACGTGCTGGAGCGGGCCGTAACGTTCGACGACGGGGCCGGCAAAAAGAGTACGGGCCGAATTGACTTGTACAAACGCGGCTGTTTCGTGCTGGAAACCAAACAGGGCACCGATACGCCCGATGTGTTAGCTCAAGCCGAACGCGCCCAGCTAGGATTGCCAGCCGGAAAACGCCGCAAAGGCCACGCCGTACGCAATACGGCCAAGTGGCGGCAAATGATGGAGGCCGCTCGCCAACAGGCCCTAGGCTACGTGCGGGCCCTGCCAGCTACCGAACCGCGCCCACTGTTTGTGGTAGTGGCCGATGTAGGCTACTGCCTCGACTTATACAGCAACTTTACCGGCGTTGGGGATTCGTTCGTGCCGTTTCCTGACTCGCAACGGTTCCGGCTGCCGTTGGCCGCGTTGGCACAGGAGGAAACCCGCGCCCTGCTCCGGCTGCTCTTTACCGACCCACGGGAGCTAGACCCTAGCCGCCGCGCCGCTCAGGTAACGCGCAAGCTGGCCGCCCAACTGGCCGCCCTCTCAGCACAGTTGGAGCAGGCCGGCCACGCCTCCGACGTGGTAGCACAATTTCTGATGCGTTGCCTGTTCACCATGTTTTCGGAGGACGTGGGCCTGATACCCAAAGAATCCTTTACGGGGCTGCTGAAGCAGTATGACACAGACGACTTACGGCAACATCTACCCGACGTGCTGACCAGCCTGTGGGCCACGATGGATGCCGGCGGTTTCGCGCCGACGCTGGCCGCCCGTATACCCCGTTTCAACGGCCAGCTATTCCACAACGCCCAGGCGCTACCCTTATCTGTTGCGCAGCTCACCCTGCTCCGAGCCGCTGCCGCTGCTGATTGGACTACCGTAGAACCGGCCATTTTCGGGACGCTGCTAGAGCGGGCCCTAAACCCCAAGGAACGGCACCGCCTAGGAGCCCACTACACCCCGCGCCGCTACGTGGAACGGTTGGTGCTGCCTACCGTGCTGGAACCATTGCGCCGGGAGTGGGCCGCCGCTCAGGCTGCCAGCGCCCAACGCCAAAACGCGGGCAACGACAAGGAGGCCCGCGCCGAATTAGTGAAGTTTCAGCGCCGGCTTACCTCGATCAAAATTTTAGATCCGGCCTGTGGCTCCGGCAATTTTCTATACGTGACGCTGGAACACCTCAAACGGCTGGAGGGAGAAGTGCTGGCCGCTATTAACGGCTTTGGACAAACAGGGCTGCTAGATTTGGCTGGTGGCACCACCGTAGGCCCGCGCCAACTGCTAGGACTGGAACTAAACCCCCGCGCCGCGGCTATTGCTGATGTAGTGCTACGGATTGGCTACCTACAATGGCATATCCGTACCCACGGCCTCACTCAACTAGCCGAGCCGCTACTGACCGACGACCACAACATCAACCAACAGGACGCGGCTCTGCAACACGGCCCGCCTACCCCGCGCCTTAATGTCCACGGCCAGCCCGTGACACGTTGGGACGGCACTACCCGCCCGCACCCGGTTACGGGCCAGCCCGTACCCGACGAAACCGCCCGCGCCGTGGTACTGGACTACCCCAATCCCCGCCCGGCGGAGTGGCCTGCTGCTGATTTCATTGTGGGCAACCCGCCGTTTATCGGGGCCAGCCGCCTCCGCGACGTGCTAGGCGACGGGTACGCGGAGGCCCTGCAAAAAGCCTACAAAAAGGCCGTGCCTGCCTCCGCTGATTTCGTGATGTATTGGTGGCACCACGCCGCCCAAGCCGTACAAGCTGGCACCGCCGAACGGTTCGGCTTTATCACTACCAACAGCCTAAAACAGACGTTTAACCGCCGGGTGCTGCAACCGTTCCTGGAAGGCGACACGCCGCCGCTAGCCCTCACCTTTGCTATACCTGACCATCCTTGGGTAGATAGTGCCGACGGGGCCGCCGTGCGGATTGCTGTTACTGTAGCCGCACATACAAGCTCTGTTCCCACAGCAGGCCGCCTGCTCACGGTGCAAACTGAAACTGCAACCGAAGGCGACGATGAAGCAGACGTAATATTTGCTGAGCAACAGGGCCGTATTTTACCTGATTTGAGTATTGGAGCAGATTTAGATAGTGCTCAGCAACTAAAATCTAATTCAGGCTTGTCAACACGCGGATTTGAATTAGGTAATCTAGGATTTGTCCTTACTGAATCACAGGCAAAAGCATTAGGGCTTGGTCTTGATTCAGCCCTAGATGATAGAATCAAATACTATAAAAACGGAAAGGATGTAACAGACAAACCTAGAGGCGTTTACGCGTTAGACCTTTATGGTATGAACTCAAAAGAGGTGTTAGAGACATTCCCACTCATATATCAACACCTGCTAGAAACTGTCAAGCCACAACGTGACCAAAGCCCCGACAATAAACTCAGAACATACTGGTGGCTACATCGTCGCTCGCGTGAAGACTTGCGAAACTCAATTGCTGGCCTTGATAGGTATATTATAACCCCCCGAATGGCTAAGCATTCTTTCTTCCAGTTTGAGGACAAACGTGTACTTCCTGATTGTAATCTAGTAGTTATTGCCTCAGACGATGCTTACTGCTTAGGCACTTTATCTTCTCGAATTCATATTGCTTGGGCTCTTGCTGCTGGAGGCAGGGTTGGTGTTGGTAATGATCCTATCTATAATAATTCACGCTGTTTCGACCCGTTCCCGTTTCCTGATGCCACGCCCGCGCAGCAGGCCCGTATCCGGGAACTTGCCGAAACGATAGACGCGCATCGCAAACGCCAACAGTCCCAACACCCCGGCCTCACCCTAACCAACCTTTACAACGTGGTGGAACAGCTACGCGCCGGCCAGCAACTCACAGCCAAAGAGCAGGTTACCAATCAACAGGGCCTGGCCTCTGTGCTGCTATCCCTACACAACGACCTAGACGCAGCTGTGGCCGATGCCTACGGCTGGCCCACTACCCTACCGGACGCCGAGTTATTGGCCCGGCTAGTACAGCTCAACCACACCCGCGCCGCCGAGGAAGCCGCCGGCACCGTGCGCTACCTCCGCCCAGCCTATCAGGCTCCCGGCCAGCAGCAAGCCGCCCTCACATTAGCTAATACAGATGCAGTAGCCGCCGTAGCGGAAGCCGCCGCGCCGCAACCGTGGCCCGCCGAACTGGCCCAACAGATGCAGGCTGTTCGAGCCGTGGTAACCCAAGCCGCCGCGCCGCTCACGCCCAAACAAGTAGCTGCCCGGTTCCTGAAAGCTAAGCCCGCTCAGGTGCAGCCGTTGCTAGCAACCCTCACGGCCCTCTCCCTGCTCCGACACCTGGAACCGGAAGATGCCTATGCCTCTTAACTAATCAGCCGCCTAAACCCGATAAAATCCGACAAAGTTGGAGTTTCAGCTCCACAAACTCTACTATCTATAAAAACCCGGTAGAATATACTTTCAACGCGCTTTTACGTCAGTTTTTAGCAATAAAAACAAGTCCACCGTTTTGTATCTTCCCTAATGATTTCGGTTAACTTCACAGAAGCAACCCAACCATGCCCCGTTATCCCAATTTTCCGACCACTTGTGAAGGAACACAACGCTTAGAACTGACCTACTTACGCCGTACCGGACTGCTCCTTCCAGGCACTCATCATCAGATGTTGCATTGGAGTAACCGGGGTAAGCGTACGGGCAGTATTGGGCTAGAAGCGCACATTATACCGGGAGAACGAACGTATTTACGTCTTTACTACACTCTAAACGGAGAAAAGGAATATGATTACCAGGTGCAATTAGAGGCTGTGCCCAGCAACCTCCCCGGCGCGGTCGGGCAACGCTACTACATGATTTGTCCTAAGACTGGCCGCCGCGCCACGGTATTGTATATGCGCCACGGCACAGGCATCTTCGCACACCGGCAAGCCTTTCCGCTTCACCGTCTCTACTACGACAGCCAGCTAGAGGTAAAGAGGTTTCGAGGTCTAGCCAAGTACTTCTCAGTCGATAAAGCATGGGAAGCCGAGTACCGAAAAGGTCGCAAAACTCATTACCGGGGCAAACCAACCCGCTGGTACACAGCCTTGCTAAAACTGGATCAACAGGTCGATGACGCCGCTCCAGATCTGCTAAGGATGTTAAAGGGGTAATCTTGTCGTCTTACTAAAAAAGCCCCGCGTTCCTCAGTAGAGGGCGCGGGGCTTTTACCGTTAGGTAGAGCTGGCAACTACAGACCCGTAGGCCGGGCAAAGATAATCTTCTAGGTACTCTGGGCTAACGTATAAGTCCTTTTTCCCTAAGTATATCATGTAAAACACTTCGCGTTCGGTTGTATGCTGCCTGTCCAGCAGCATTAGTGTCAGTTTCGAAATCAAACTGATTCGTAACGTGTTCACGATGTCCAAATGGCAAGCTAATATCCTTGTATAAGTGCTTGCTTGATAATACATCATAGCAGTACTGCTCGTCAACAGGCGGGCCATCATAATTCTCATTCAAAAGAATAAGAGAATGGGAAACATTAAAAATCTCTACATAGCAATATAGCACGCGCATTTGTGTATTGCCCACGAGTTTAATAACGTGGGATATCTCTGACTTTCCCAATATGTGAACAGGGCGGATGGTAGGATAATAGAATGTAGAAGCCCTTTTAGGTGCCCCTACTCCTTCCCTGACTTGATTTATTGTATCCTTGATATATATTATATCAAGTCCTTTACTCAGATAAAAGTTGATCGCTATTTTCTTTATTCCTCGAAAAAAAGCGGGGCCACCTGTCATGCTCTGCTCTGCAGTGTGGTTGGAAAAGAATACTAATTCTTCTAAAACTTCCTGACTTCTACTCGCATTTGCTAGCACCTTATCCGGGTCAATATGCGGATACTTTGCACTTAGCTGCTTGAGTATTCTATGGGCCTTTTTCTCTGCTTTATCGGACGGAGCCGAAAATTTTATTGACTCACCATTAGGCGTAGGTATTTCTACACTAGTGTCCATCTTCATCTCCGGACCGAAGTTGACTTTTTCACCGCTACGAAGCAGCCCAGTCATTTTATCACCAACACGGGAGTTCAGTCTAGCTTGTAGCACCATATCGTACAAGTAGCCATGAAACTTAATAAACTCACTATCAATCCGACTTGCTAAACCATGATTGCAGTCTCCACACAGCAAATGGTCGCTGGTAATATTATTGCCTAACGCATCAGGTATGATGTGCTCCGGACTACGATTGGATTCAGTTAACTCAGCATTACACAAGTAGCAAATCATTTTTCTGAGAAAAAGTGATTAGTGAAACCTTACCCCGCCCCCGGCGGCCCCGCCGCCCTATAAGCTACTGATACCTGCCCGGCAATACCACGGCCGCCGCCTTGCAAACGGCGCTGGCCGAAAATGACGGGCGCGGCATTATGTGAGAAACCGAAGCCGACACCCTGACCGACCTATTCCGGTTGTCGACCAAATAGAGCAGGAAATAAATGAGGACATAGCCAACGAACGGCTAACTGCCTATTTCAATGCTGTGCTGAACGCGGGTCAGCACTTAGCCACGCTACACGCCAGTATGCCGCCTGATGATTTGACCGGCTACGGACTGCTACACGAATGCCTGAACAATATGCTGGCCGTGAAGCTGGAGGCCTATCCGCCGTTTTAACGCCTGCCCGGCATACTCGTACCCTGTAAACAACAATAGTTAACAGTAATTACTCCTTACTCCATGCCATACGAACCAGCGGCAACCCCAACGGCCGTCCTAAAGGAGCCGTCAATAAAGCTACGACTGCCGCCCGTGAAACTATTACCGCCGTACTAGGTGAGGCCGATGCCCAAAAGCTAGCTGCTCAACTCGATAGCCTGAAAGGAAAAGATTACATTGATGCTTACGTTAAGCTAGCTGAGTTTATTATTCCAAAGCTCCAAAGAGTCAACCCGAAAAGTGAGCAACCAAACGGCCCAGTCAAGGTAACGTTGCATCTTGGAGGCTCTTCAGAACAACATGAAGTTAATGCTGGCCTCACTCGCAATCCATCTTTGATTTGTTAATATATGCCTTCTTACAGCACACCTGAATCAGTTGCAATCAAAGCATTACTAAATGCAGAAGAATTTCAGATTCCAGTTACACAAGATGACAACGATTATTTCCCCGATTACTTAAAGACCTTAATTGAAAAATACTTAGCATATTTTGACGCTCACCTGATTGACAAAATACAAGAAATTTGGCAAGGCCAGCCAGAGAGCAAGGCTCATCTAATTAAAATAACACATGGTATTGCAACGGGTATAATAAATGCTGTTAATTATTATTATGAAGGTAAAATTCATAATGCTACTGACACATTCAACTCTGTGCTAAATGAAATTGAATTTGGAAATTTGACTATCGTAGACAAAATTGATACGGGGAAAAATTTTTATAGAGCAAGGAGAAGCGATGCTAACAAAATTAAAAGAGCAGACATTTTTCATAACCCTTTTGAAAAGAGGCAATTCGTTAACACTAGCAGGTACAGTGTACCTGGTCTTCCTGCTCTCTATTTAGGAGGTTCAGTTTACGTATGTTGGGAGGAATTCGACAGGCCCCCCATTAAAGACATTTTCTTTAGCAGGTTTAGTAATAAGACACCTCTAAATATTATCAAAATACAGCGTTTTGATGATTTCTTCAAGGATTTGCCCTCAGGAGATATTCGTACTCTTGATGAAACCACTTTTATACTTATGTATGTTTGTACATTTCCATTGTCGATAGCTTGTTCCATAAAAACGAAGGAAGCGAAAGGTTCTTTCAAACCTGAATACATAATACCACAACTACTTCTTCAATATGTTGCGGATAATGAGGAGATAGATGGAATATTATTTCCTTCTACTAAGGTAGACTACAAGAATGTTGACAATGTATCGTCATATAACTATGTCTTCCCTGTAAAACATGTTGCAAAAAAAGGCTTCTGTACAAATCTATTGGCAAAATTTGAGCTTACTGAACCAACCTCTCTTGAACTTGAAGCACTAATTCATTATTCTGAAATAAAGGTTAGGGAAGCCGGATATGTCAATCCATTACCTGGAAGCCTTACTATAGTAGAAGGCGTAGATAGTCCTTACATCATGACATCATTCGGCCGCATTGAAGAAACTCTTATTGAGCGAACCCTAGCATCACCGACTAATTGATTATCAATACTAAGAGTTGTTGATGACCTCGCACACCTATCTACTAGTTAGGCAAAAGAAAGCCCCACGTACCTTAAGGTACATGGGGCTTTCACCGTATCTAGGCAGAGCTGGCAACTACAAACCTAAAGGCTAGGCAAAGATAACATTTAGTATCACTATGTAATTTCTACGGTGACAATTAGCAAAGTGCTTTATAGATCGCCTGAATTTGTCCTACAAAATGTCCTACGGACAAAATAAAAGGGCGTTTCCGTATTGGAAACGCCCTTTTAGGTAGCGGGGACTGGACTCGAACCAGTGACCTTTGGGTTATGAGCCCAACGAGCTACCAACTGCTCCACCCCGCACTGTTTGGTTCTGCAAATGTACGAGCCTTTTTCAGAAAAGCACTGCCCATAGCATTTCTCACTCATACAAAGCATCTTTACGACTGATAATCAGCGAGATTATTTTCTGAAACAATAGAACCCAAGCCACTGCCCACTATTGTGCTAAGTGGAATGCGCTAAAAGTTCTACGCTAGTTGGCTCTTGGTTTGCCGACTAGCTGAAAATGATTTGGCAGGAAAGCTTTGTCATTCGCTCGGCTTGACACTCGGATAATCACTTTTACAAACCCTTCCGCCTGTCCTTGCATACAAAGAGTTTATATTATTGTAGCACAAGCTTTTTGCATACCGAAACAGAGATAGGGACACACTGGTAGCGCACTAAAACCGGCTGGTAATACCGAAGTGAATCTTACCGGAATTCAGGGCTAGTTTCTGCTGACTGTCGCGGCCGAGGGCATATACGAACTGAAATTGACCAGCGCCCGTCCGGAAGCTTAAGCCTACACCCAAGCCGGTTGGCGCATTGGTACTCGTTTCCGTTTGAATATCGCGGCGCAGGTAGCCTTGATCGATAAAGGCAAACAGGTAGGCATCGGCGCTGGTGAATTGGCGGTATTCGGCTGTACCAACTACATACTGGCTGGCGTAGAAATTCAACTCGTTGAAGCCCCGGAGCGTCGAGAGGCCACCGACCCGGAACAGGTCGTTGAGAAACAAGCGCTGGTTGAAGAGGGCTTCGCCGCGCAGGCGCGTAAGCAATACGCCTCCCCGCCCGATGCGGGTGTAGCGCTCTAGCCGGGTGCTTGCACTCACTTGGGTGCTGCGAAGCGGTAGGCTGTCGTAGAGCGTTTCGCTTAATTCGGTGTTTTTGCTGATAATCTTGCTGCCTACCGAAGTCTGTACGTTAGCTAGCACGCCGCTCCGCGGGAAGTAAAGGTCGTTGAGAGAGGTCCAGGTGTAGTCGAGGCCGTAGGAGGTGAAGCGGGAATCAACGTTGTCGGGCAGGGTAATGAGCTTAGCGTAGGCGGTATCGCCGAGCAGGCGGGAACTGCGCCACTCCGTGAAGAAGCTGATGCGCCCAGCCCGCGCCGTAGGATAAGTAAGCTGCAAGCGCGGACGCAACGTTTGAAATCCGTTTTGGGGAGTGGACTGGCGGTAGAGGTTGAAGGTGCCGCCAAGTTCGAGTGGCGTCCCGAAAAACGTAGGGTGCGCGTACTGTGCGTCGAGTTGCTGAGAATTGACATCGGTCTTCCGCCACTGCAACCCCAGCCCTTTGCCCCCACCTTTGATGTTGCGCAGCGCAATCGTGACGTCGCCGGTGAGCTGCACGCGCTTCTGGCCGAAACCTGGCGTCGGGTTGGGCAAGATGCCCACAATAGCGTCGAACTGGTTGGCCGTGCGGTCTTCGAGCAGCAGATACACCCGGGCTCTACCCTGTGCAAAGCGTACTTCCGGTTCGGCCTTGAGTTGCAGATACGGCAGTTGCCGCAAACGGCGCGCTGCCTCTTCCACCCGCTGCTGACTGAAGGGCTGGCCGGGATATATCTGCAAATACTTGGTTAGAAACCGCTTGCGAATGTTGGTGCTGCCAACAATCTGCAAGGAATCGAACACGATAACGGGGCCGCGTTCCAGTAGCACGCGGCCTTCGATGTCGGCCCCGCGCAATTGGGCTGAATCCAACCGCACTGTTGCAAACGGATAACCCTGGTTTTCCGCTTCCCGCAGGATACGCTCTTGCAGCCGGCTCCACTCCTGCGGTTGAAAAGGCTGGTTGCGGTACAGCTTCTCGCGGTAGCCAGCACGCGTCAGCAGGCCGTCGCCGAGGTTGCCGTTGCGCAGCCGCGCCCACCGAAATTTCTCGCCCACATACAGTTTTACTTGCACGGTATCGCGGCGCCAGCGCAACTCGTCGGCGGAAGCAGTCAGGTAGGACTCGCCCTGCAAAGTCAGCACCAGTTCCCGTACTTCGCGCAACACGGCCAAGGAATCAGGCAAGCTGTTTTTGAGATGATAGCGCCGCAGCAGCGCCCGATCGGCCACTTCGGTTTCCAGTAGCAAAACGCGCGGCCGCCGGATGGGCAAAGGCTTGCTGGGCGCGGAAACGGGCGGTGGCACAGGGGCTGCGACCCGCGCCGAATCAGGCGCTGATAAGCGCACCCGGCTGGAATCGGGAGGGGGCGGCGGGGCAAGTTGCGGCGGCAGATTCAGGTTCAGCGGCGGCGACGTTTGGGCTCGCACGTTGCCTGTGCTGCCGAATAGCAACCCCAGCAACAACCACAAAACAACGAGGCGGGCGTACATTTGGGAACACAAACGCGGAAACTCGCATTTAATTTCCTAAAGATACTTTCTGGCAGGGCGCCTATCGTTCCTGCCCCTCGGAAAGCTTCTGTGCCTCCGTCATTTGCTACCGCATCACCGCACTACCTCCTTGGCCGGCCTCTACCTCCATATTCCCTTCTGCAAGCAAGCCTGCCACTACTGCGACTTCCACTTCAGCACCTCTATGGCTCTGAAAAGCCGCCTGGTGGAGGCCCTAACGCAGGAGCTAGTTCTGCGAGCTGACTACTTGGGTCCGCAGCCAGTCCTGGAAACCATCTACTTCGGGGGCGGCACTCCCTCATTGCTAACTGCTGCCGAACTCGATCAGCTTTTCAACGCTATTTACCGCCATTTTCGCGTGGCTCCTGGCGCGGAAATCACCCTGGAAGCCAACCCCGACGACCTAACGGCCACCAAGGTGCAAGAGTTGGCCGCTTCGCCCATTAACCGGCTCAGCATCGGGCTGCAAAGTTTCCACGAGCCGCACTTGCGACTAATGAATCGGGCCCACTCCGCCACCGAGTCCACGGCCGCCGTGCGACTAGCGCAGGAAGCTGGCTTCGAGAATATTTCGGTGGATTTAATTTACGGGGTGCCAGCCCCCGACCACAGTATCTGGACGCAGGATTTGGCCCAGGTGTTTGCGCTGGAGGTGCCGCATCTTTCCTGCTATGCGCTTACTGTGGAGCCTGATACCGTGTTTGGGCGGCAACTCAAGAAAGGTGCCTTTCGGCCGCCGCCCGACGAGTTTGTGGCCCGGCAGTTCGAGATGCTATTAGCTGAGCTCACGGGCCATGGCTACCAGCAATACGAAATCAGCAACTTCTGCCGGCCGGGCCAGGAGTCGCGCCACAACTCAGCCTATTGGCGCGGCGTGCCTTACTTGGGCTTGGGTCCTAGCGCGCACTCGTTCAATGGGGTCAGCCGGCAACACACGCTCGCCAACAACCCGCAATACGTAGCCTCGGTGGTGGACCGCCACGAAGTGCCGGCCACCGTCGAGTTCCTCTCCCCCACCGACCGGGCCAACGAGTACCTGATGACCAGTTTGCGCACAACCCAAGGTACTGACCTGCGCCATCTGCACGCTAGCTTGGGCGTGAATTTACTGGCTGATCGGGTTGATTATTTGCGGTATTTGCAAACCAATGGCTGGGCCACTCTCAGTGCCGATGAAGTGCTGACACTCACCGATAAAGGCAAGCTGCTGGCCGATCAGATAACTTTAGAGCTGTTTCAGGAAGCGGAATAAATCGTAGGTTTCACTGCCGTAAAGCAGATGCCGCTGATTTAAATACGTTAAATTCCCTTTCCCATCCTACTTGCTGGGCAGTGCCAATTCCTGAGCAGGGCAAAGCGGGTTTGCTGACCCTTGCCGCAATGGTATCAGCCCTACATTTTGTGTAATCTGTGCTATGAGAAGACTGATTGATGCGCTGGCCGATGACACCGACTTTTTCATCGAGCAGGTTCAGATAACCGCCATCGTGTTCGACAACTCCGATGACGTGACGATCTGGGCTACCACGTTTTTCGACCAAGAGCTACACTTCTTTCATTTAGGCCTGCAATTTCAAAGCCTTGACCTACTCCTGCGTTTGGCCGATATCCGCGCCGCGGCTTTGCAGGAAGAAGTAGCCGAAGCCCTAGCTACCGTCACGGAGTGGCCGTGCCTGCTGGAATATACCAGCGAAGAAAAACCGCCTGTTTTGCTGCCCAACGTGGCTCTCAAGCTCTCGTGTACCTACCCCGCCGATGGTCCTTTTGAAGGCGAAGAGGACGAGCCCAACGAGGCATTCACCAGTGGTATGGAAGCCGACAAAGAAGATGAAGACGAGTATGAGACTGGTGCTCCTCACAACATTTTCTATTTGGAGG
This sequence comes from uncultured Hymenobacter sp., assembly GCF_964242765.1. Lineage (NCBI taxonomy): Bacteria > Pseudomonadati > Bacteroidota > Cytophagia > Cytophagales > Hymenobacteraceae > Hymenobacter > uncultured Hymenobacter sp. The sequence continues at coordinate 2,172 of NZ_CAXTBM010000097.1, read as the reverse complement.
GTGTCTTCTTGCGCGTGGAACCTTAGTGAATGGTGAAGTGGTGACCTTGACGCCACTTCACCATTCACCCGTTTGCATTGCGCAAAACAAACTTCAACTCAACCTCTTCACTTTTTTACGAAGTTGCCGCATGATCTACCTCATTCCGGGTTTGGGGGCCGACGAGCGGGTGTTTCAGAATTTGCGGCCCTTGTTGCAGGATAAAACGCGGATTCTGCTTTGGCTTACACCGGAGCCAGACGAGTCTTTGCCTGATTATGCGGCCCGCATGGCCGCCCCTATTCCCCTTGAGCAGGCAGGTTTGATTGTGGGCGTTTCATTCGGTGGCGTGGTAGGGCTGGAAATCAACCGCATCCGCCCGCGGCTGCGGACCGTGCTGGTTTCCAGCATTCCGGATGCCAGCTGTATGCCGCCGCTGTTGCGCCTGATTCGCTCTACTCGTGTCTACCGGCTGTTTCCGCCGCAGTGGTTGAAGCTGTTTCCTCGGGCTGGGCAACTCTATTTTGGTGTGCAAAATGGGGAAGAGTACCGCATGTTCAAGCAAATCCTGCGCGACATGGAGCCTACTTATACCCGGTGGGCTATTCACCGGCTCTTGCACTGGGACAGCACCAGCGTCGGGCGCAGCATCCAAATCTTAGGCACCGCCGACCGAGTTTTCCCGCACGGCCCCACCCCAGTGGACTACCTGATTGAGGGTGGCGGCCACTTTATGGTTTTCAGTTACGCGTCCCAAGTCAGTAAGATTCTGAACAAGCTAGCTGCTGAAGAGAAGCAGAAGATAGCTAATGCCCAGTCTGATAATACCCACATATCATCTTAAGCGTAGCCGAAGTTATTCGCTTGTTAACACAACCACTGTACGGCCGTCCTGCTTGATCTGGCGTTCTTTGTCTTATTGTTTAGTTGCTCCTCGTCGTTCACTTTATGTTTGCTACGTATCCGCATCAAGGCCGTGTGTTTTCCTTTAACCCGGCTGCTCCGCTTGATATTTCTTTGCCCTTGGTTCCCGGTGAAAACCAAGTGAACTGCTTTTGGGCCGAGCCAGTACAGTTTGATGTTATCCGCGTGGGCAACTTTGTGGGAAGCGTGGCCGAGGGCGGTAGCACCAATTACAAGCGGGTCCATGTTACGCCTCACGGCAATGGCACCCACACCGAGTGCTACGGTCATATATCTTCCGAGTCAACTGCTACGCTCAACCGCTGCTTGCGTCGCTTCCTGTTCGTGGCTCGGCTGGTATCGGTGCAGCCCCGCCCCCAACCCAACGGCGACCAAGTGGTACTGCTGGCCGACGTGCAGCGTGAACTAGAAGGGGGCCCGGATGCAGCAGTGCAACCCGAAGCCCTTGTACTGCGCACCCTGCCCAATCACAAAGCAAAACGCACCCGCCACTACTCTGGTACTAACCCAACCTACCTGGAGCCTGCTTTAGCTGAATACATAGCATCAGCCCACATCGAACACCTGCTCCTTGACCTTCCAAGCGTGGACCGGGAGGAAGATGGCGGCGCACTGTTGGCCCATCACGCATTCTGGCAGTACCCGCACGCCACCCGCCAGCAAGCCACCATCACCGAACTAGTCTTTGTACCCGATGAGCTAGAGGATGGCTTGTACCTACTCAACCTACAAGTCACGAGCCTGGAGCTAGATGCTAGCCCGAGCAAGCCAGTGCTTTATCAATTTCACCTAGGTTCTTAGTAAGTAGGCCGCACAACAGTATGGCTCCTGCTAATTGCTGCTTTTAGATGCCGCCAGTAGTTAGACAACACAAGAAGGGGCCATCCTGTATGGATGGCCCCTTGCACTGGAATACCAGCTAGCGGTGTTGCGTACCGTGCAGTTAAGCTGCGGCCGTAGCCTCAACGGCTTCTACCGTGCTAGGCACTATAGTTACGAACGAACGGTCCTGGCGGCCCTTGCGGAACTGCACAGTACCATCAATCATAGCGAACAGGGTGTGGTCTTTGCCGATACCTACGTTCTGGCCGGGGTGGTGCTTAGTGCCACGCTGACGCACGATAATATTGCCAGCAATGATGGACTGGCCACCGAAAATTTTCACGCCGAGACGCTTGGAATGCGATTCACGACCGTTGTTGGAGCTACCTACGCCTTTCTTGTGTGCCATGGTATTTTAGTTGTTAAGGCTTAGTACGTAATGCTTAG
>NZ_CAXTBM010000096.1:0-15256 GCF_964242765.1 uncultured Hymenobacter sp. | reverse complement strand
CTTTTTGCTACTGAATGAAAACGCAAGTAATTCTGCACCTCCTCCTTATATATATAGGTGCAGAAACCAATGTGCTATTTAGGGCCTAGCCCGCGAAGGCTTTAGTCTTTATAAATCCCGATGTAAAGGTTGGAGGGCGTAATGCTCCCCCGGTACATACCTTCAGAATTGAAGGGCAGCGCCACGTTACCGGCTGCATCCACGGCCGCAAGCCCCCCTTCCCCACCTACTGGCGCAAGCTTGTCGTGCACCACGATGCGACAGGCTTCAATTAAACTCAGTCCGCGGTACTCCATCAGGCAACTGATGTCGTGCGCCACCATGGCGCGCAAAAAAAATTCGCCGTGGCCGGTACAGCTAATAGCACAGGTGCGGTTGTCGGCGAAGGTGCCGGCCCCGATGATGGGTGAATCGCCGATGCGGGAGTAGCGTTTGTTGGTCATGCCACCGGTGCTAGTGGCCGCAGCTAAGTTGCCGAACTGGTCGCAGGCCACGGCGCCAACCGTACCCATTTTCTTTTTCGGGTCCTCGTTGGGAAAAGCAGCAGGTTCTTCGAGCGGCGCAGCCGTCTGCAAGGCCTGGCTGTGGTCGAGGCGCATCCGTCCCTCTTGCAGGGCTTCTTGTAGCTGCTCGTAACGATGTTCGGTGAAAAAGTATTCGGCGGGTTGGGTGGGCAAGCCATGCTCCAGGGCTAGCTCATCGGCGCCAGGGTAAGCAAGTAGCACGTGGTCGGTTTTTTCCATCACGAGCCGCGCGGCCCGGATAGGGTTCTGCACCGTACGCACGCCCGCTACGGCACCGGCGGCTCGGTTGCGCCCGTCCATGAGGGCGGCATCCATTTCCTGGTGCCCCTCATGGGTGAAGACAGCCCCCCGGCCAGCATTGAAGAGCGGGTTGTCTTCGAGGCTACGTACAGCCATTTCCACGGCATCAAGAGCTGCTCCCCCTTGGCGCAGAATGTCATAGCCGACTTCGAGGCTCGCGCGCAAGGCCGCCTGGTAGGCGAATTCCTTTTCCGGCGTCATGAGAGCGGGGGAAATAGTACCGGCACCACCGTGAATGGCCAAGGCGAGAGGATGATTCATGCGCAAAAAAACAGAGGCAAAAAGAAAAGATAAGCCAAAGATACGCAGGTCCCTGACCTCAACTGGTGCCTAACTGGATGGCCTAACCCCGTTTTTTTTCGTACGTTTGAATTACTGTTTTCACTCCCCAAAATATTTACCTTATGGCTTACGATGCTACCGGCCGCCTGCACGAAATCTTCGATGAACAGCAGGTGAGCGAGAAATTCCGCAAGCGCGAATTCGTGCTGGAAGTTGTAGATGGCCAGTACCCTGAGCATATCAAGTTCCAATTGGTGCAGGATAAAACTGCTCTCATCGACCCTTTCAAAGTGGGCGACGAGGTAAAAATTGCCTTTAACCTCCGGGGCCGCGGCTTCAACAAAAATGGTCAGATGCTGTATTTCACCAACCTAGAAGCGTGGCGCATCGAGCCCGCAGCAGGAGGAGGCGCTTCGGCGCCGCAAGGTGGCAGCTACGGCCAGCAGGCCGCGGCGGCTCCTCGCGCCGCCGCTCCCGCCGCCAACCAAAACCCCAACCTGCGCGCTTCGGCCGCGCCGATTGCCTCAGACGACGACAACGACCTGCCCTTCTAAGCTGGAGTTGTTGGCACTGGCCACTTCAGAAAATACCGCTTCTCTTCCAGGAAGCGGTATTTTTTTGACACGTAAATAGCGAGCAGGTTTTGCCACCATTCTATCTTTTACTTATATGCGTGTAAAGCAGTTGTGCCGCAAGCACGGCAGGCCTGCTTTATACCTATCGTGTCTGCTTCGCAGAAATCGATAAACTTTCAATCTGCATTCCCTCGTTTATAGCCGCAGACTGGCGCACTCGTTGCGCTACTTTCTGCTTACCCTGTATTTGCCGCGCATGGCTGTTTCTATAACTACTTCTCTTACTGGTAAAACTGTATTGGTAACCGGCGCCAGCAGTGGCATTGGCTTGGTAACGGCTCGTGAGCTAGCCCGGCGTGGAGCCAAAGTAATCTTGGTAGCTCGCAATGCCGAGAAAGTCGAACGCGCCCGTACTGCCATTCAGTTTGCCATTCCGCATGCGCAACTTGATATTCGCCTCTGCGACTTATCACTGCTAGCCAACGTGCGGCAGTTGGCGGCAGATCTTACGCATGACTACAGCCAACTGGATATTTTGGTCAATAATGCTGGCATCATGCCTGGCCCGCACACCCTCACCTCAGAAGGCCACGAATTAAGCTGGGTCACCAACCATTTATCGGTTTTTGCGCTTACCCAGTTGTTGCTCCCACTCCTGTCGGCAGCCGAGACCGGACGTATTGTTACAGTAGCGTCGGAGGCGCATTGGCTGGGCGAGATTGAGTTTTCGCAGGAAGTACGCAATGCCCCCGAAAAGTATAGCTGGCTCACGGCCTACGCCGACTCGAAGCTAGCCAACATCTTGTTTACCAACGAACTGGCCTACCGCTTGGAGCTTACCAACGTAACAGCCAACTGTTTGCATCCCGGCTTGGTCGATACGGGTTTGGTTCATGGGGGTAGTTCTTGGGCCATGAAGGCATTGTGGTGGCCAGCCAAGCCCTTTATGATTAGTCCGGAACGCGGGGCACAGACCACTTTGTACCTCGCTACCGCCCCGGAAGTGGCTAAGGTCAACGGAAGTTACTTTAAAAATTCCCGCCCCGGCCGCAGTTCTTCCCGCTCGCAAAACCGATCAGATGCGGCGCGGCTTTGGCGGATTTCGGAAGAGGAAACGGGATTAGCGTTGTAGCAACTTTTGCAGCGTTGCTTACGCCGAGTCAACAGAAAACACGTAGATAAAAAACAGGTCCGCACCACAAAATACTGGCTTCTGTTTTCATGCCGTATTTGGGTTGCGTACTAGTATAGCTGCTTATTGTCTTCACTCGAACGCACCAGCTGAAGCTCACGCAATTCTATGTCTGACCTACACAACTTAATCCGCTTAGGCGAGGGGGAACGACTGGAGTTTAAGAAGAAAACCACGCACCCCACCCGCATTTCGCGTACGCTAGTCTCACTGGCCAACACCCACGGCGGCCAAGTACTGGTTGGTGTCGACGACGATGGCCGCATCGTAGGCGTGCGCGACGTTGAAGAAGAAATGTATTTGCTGCGCCAAGCCGCCGAACACTACGCCGATCCGCCCCTGAAGCTCCGAATCAAAGAAATCGAGGAAGAGGGCCGCACCATACTAATCGTGACGGTGCCCGAGAGCCTGCACAAGCCTCACCGCGCCCAAGTAGCCGACGGCGACTGGCGCGGCTACGTGCGCGTACGCGACGAAAGCGTGCAAACCAGCCAGCTTACCGAACGGGCCTTGGAACGCACCGAGTTAGCCTTTCCACGCCTCGAAAAGCTTCCTCTTACCAAGGAAGAACTAGCGGTGCTAGACTATTTGCGCCAAAATCCGCGCATTACCCTGCCGCAATACATGAAACTGCTCAACATTGGGCAGCGCCGCGCCTACCGGACATTAATTAAATTGACGCTCCACGGTTATATAAAGCACCATGACAAGGAGAAGGAAGTGTATTATACACTATAGAGCTAAATTAAATTACGGCGAATTCCACTATCAGATAGCGCTCTGATTCGGCAGCTATAATTGGCTTTACTTGAATCCCATAATTAATGTAAATACTTTCTATCAACAACGGAATGACATCCCTTGACTCTTGCCTTAGAAATAAGCTATGTCCTCTAACGAAATCGTAATGCTTGGTATAGAATCCATTATTCAGTGGAATGCCATTAAACCAACCACTGAAAAACATACGTTTCTGAAAGTGCAGCTTTGAAACGCTAAATACAGGCATACCTTCCGTTCTATAATCGGCCGCATAGGGAATAACTATATTTGCAGAAACAGATAAATACCTACCAATAAATTTATGTTGTTCTGTTATTGTATTTAGCAACGTGTTGTTTTGCCCATAGAACTCATACGAATAACTAGCACAATATAAACACAGCGCTGACAGGACAACTACCAATGCTTTCGTGGCATATGTGTACCCTAACGAATTTGTGGTTCTGTAGAACACAAATAGCAATGGGAACAGTACAGATAGCATTACCCTATACTTTAGAACACCTATAAATGATACAAAAACAATTGTTATCATAAAGGCTAATACAGTCAGTACGATAGCTATTCTTTCTGAAGCTTTATATAAATTAATAAATAGAATAAAAAGTGCAACTCCTATAAATGCTAGGTATTTTTTGTAAAACGTCAAGGAGGCGGGCACATTTTTAAGTTTATCAGTGAAGCTTATATGTGCTATTGCATTATTAATTTTACTTAAACTTTCAATATCAATCACATTACTATCTTGAAAGAACTTCATAAGCAGTGCATAGTCAACAGAGCGTATCCCTGGTGGCAGTTTACTCTTTAGTGTCTTTGCGTTGGGATTGTCATTAATTTCACCTCGTAGTTTGTTATACTCTTTATAAGCTTTCCAGCCGTTTTCGTGACTGTAGCTAGCCTGATCAACATATTCAAAAGAGCCAATCAGCATAATACATACACTGAAGTATCCTATAGCCAATCTTATACTAGCACTAGCTTTGCTGGCTTCTATTGCTTCTTTGATGTAGAACGGAAACGAAATAAATAGCACCAAGAATGATACCTCCAATCTGATCAGAGACCCAATAACACAAAAAGCAATACCTAAACCTTTCCGGTAGCCCTGCTTCTCAAGCATAAGCACTATTCCGGCCAAGCTAACTATGGCCGCAGTAGTTGTAAACTGTAGGTGCAGCAGAATTTGAGATTCAAGTATACAAAACAACAATATATTTACCAGTTTTAAATATTTTGCAGCTTTGCCTTTTATTATGACAAATAAAATAATAGACAATGAAATAGTATGCAGTAATAGAAATACCAAAGTGTACCATTCTATTTCCGCAGTAATTGAGTAAAGCAATTTTAATCCTAATCCATATATATAATTTATAAAAACCAGATGAGCCTCTGGTGCACCCCCATAACTTCCTGAGGCAATCAGCAGCATACAAATATCGTCGTTCTCTTCAAACCTAGTAGGAAGAAAAGCGACTAAGCTAGTAACAGCGAGAGAAGTTAAAATAAATATTCTTGAAAATATATTTCTGCTTATTTTAGAAAAAATAAAATCAAAAAATTCAATCATTAGTATTTAGGCTTATCCATTTTTCTTTCAAGCAAGATATGATTACTTAACTTGTTCTAGGGGTTGCTAAGAGCCAATAAAAAGCCCCGAGTTGAAGTTTTCAACTCGGGGCTTTTTATTGCTACTCCTGCTTACGGGCACGAGTTTGTTTCTTTTCTTCCTTTGCAGCTTTCTTTTCCTTGGTAGTCTTAACAGGCTCCTTCTTTTTTTCTTTGCGGGCGTCTTGTGCTTTGGCCATGATGTGAGGATTTTAGGAGTGTGAGGTAGGATAAATAACGCAGCCTGCGCGTGGCATGTTGCTCGTTAGGCAGGTAAATCAGGCAAGTATCGCTGCTGCAATATATGCAGATGATGCGCCTCGTGGCCAGGCAAAATAAATGCTAGCGCCCGGACACTCACAGGAAATCCACTTGCTATGCCCATCCGGTCGTAGGCTCCCGGTTGAAACGACTCAAACAAGCTTAGGGTGGCGGCCCGTACGGTGTCGTATTCCTTTACAATGCTTTCCAAGGAACGCTCATTGGCCCCAGAGTAGGGCACATACTCGTCTTGGTCGAAGCCGGCCAGCGGCTGTTGGTCGCCGCGGGCAATGCGCAGGGCCCGGTAGGCGAAAATGCGCTCCGTATCAAGTATATGCACCAGCATTTCCTTGATGCTCCACTTGCCAGGAGCATAGGCAAAGCCGGCTTGCTCGTCGGTGAGCTGACCGACGAGGCGACGCAGCTCCTCGGGTTGCTGCTGAAGCTGCACCAACGGGTCGGTTCCCTCAGGAACGAGGCAGATATAGGTGTCGTAGTAGGCGTTGTACTGACCGACGACGGGGCGGAGAAAGGAAGACATGGAGGCAATGGGAAGTGCTGCGGCCTCTAAGTACTGAGAAAAAAACTTTCCGCCGCGGCGTCTTCTCCTGTTAAGCCGCCGCCGGCTGCTCCACGGACTAGTTAGCGGGCTCTTATCCACCTGGAGTACTAGCTGCGGCGGCCGGGTGCCAGGCGTGCCGAAAGCCCAATGCAGGAAGTCGGGCAGCAGGTGGCCCCACGTATATTGGTTGTGGCGGCCACCGGCTACTTCCACATAGCGGACGCGGGAATCGGGCAGGCCCTGGCGGACCAACACGGCCATCAGGTCGAGGGTGTCTTCGATGGAGTCGATGATGCCGTTGTGGTTCCGGTCGTTGGTTTCGTCGAGGGTGCCGGTTTGCAGCCAGAACCGGTGGTCGGGGTGCGCGGGGCGGGTCCGCACAAGGCGGTGCATGATCCGGTCGGCATCGGTGTAGCCGTCTTCTATGGCCCGGCGGCGCCACCAAAATGAGCCCGAAAAAGCCCCGGCCCGCGTGGCTATTTCGGGGTGGTGCCACACAAAATCAAACGCAGTCAGGCCGCCCAGGGAGAAGCCCGCATATACAGTTTGATTGGGGTCGGAGGTGACGTGGTAGTGCTGCCGGACGTGGGTCACTAACTCGTGCAACACAAACTCGGTGTAGCGGCCGGCCCGGCTGCCCCGGCTAAGGTAATCGGGCTGCGCGGCGGTGCCATATTCCTGAATTCGCTCGTGGGCATGAATGGCGACAAGCACGAACGGGTCGAGCTGACGCTGCCGGTAAAGATGGCGGAGCGTGGCGGGCAGGCGCAGACGCCGCAAATCCTGGCCGTCGTTGAGGTAAAGTACGGGGTAGCGCGTGGGCGTGGTAGGGTCGTAGCCGGGTGGCAGCACGACATCTAGCCGGACGGGCCGCCCCAGAAACCTGGAATGTAGCGCAGTGTCGCGCACTACTTGTAAGGCGCTGGTGCGCTCGGAATCAATTGACAAATACATCCACAAAAGTAAAATTGTTGGCCGTTACAATAACCTCCTCCTTGGTGATAGCCGTTTAGGCGGAAAAGAATAGCGCAGAGATTTTCAATAAGTTTCAACTTATTCTTTTCTTATTGTCATTGTTCACCATTAGCCAACTCGATTTTGCAGGAAGCCTACCGTCCATTTTACTCGCACAACCTCGGCCACGACGTGGAGATGCTCGTTTTCGGCGACCTTGGCTACCCCATCGTACTCTTCCCCACTTCGATGGGGCGCTACTATGAGGCCAAAGATTTCAAGCTGATAGAAGCCGTGCAGTGGTTTGCCGACACGCACAAATTCAAGTTTTACTGCATTGATGGCGTAGACCGCCACACGTGGTACGGCAAGCACCTGCACCCGGCCGAGCGGGTGCAAAACCACATTCGCTACGACCATATGGTGAGCCAGGAATTGGTGCCCATGGTGCAGCGCGAGTGCCACGTCGATAAGATTGGGGTGGCGGGCTGTAGCTTCGGCGGATTCCACGCCATGAACTTTGCCTTCCGCCACCCCGAGCAGGTAGCTCACCTCTTCACCATGGGCGCCGCCTTCGATATCCGGCAGTTTCTGGACGGTTACTACGACGAGAACGTCTACTACAACAACCCGCCCGATTTCATGCCCGATGCGCAGAACGAGCATTTTTACAGCATGAATATCGTGCTCGGCACCGCCGAACACGACTTCTGCAAAGGCTCTAATTACCAGATGTCTGATATTTTGCACCGCAAAGGCATCCGCCACTGGTTGGACGTGAATCCGTTCGGCACCCACGACTGGCCGGTGTGGCGTGAGATGTTTCCCCGTTATTTGTCGCAGATTTAAGAGTTCATTCGGCGGATTTCCGCTTGCACTTTCCACCTTAATCCTGCCCGGACTCTTCCCTCCGGGCTCAGCTTATGAAAAAAATCGGCATTCTTTTCGGACAGGAAAACACCTTCCCCCAAGCCTTCGTGGACCGCGTAAACCAGAAAGCGGGCGGCAGCTTCGAGGCTGAATTTGTTGGTATCAACCAAGTTGAGCAGGCGGTACCGACCGATTACGCTGTCATCATCGACCGGATTTCGCAGGATGTGCCCTTCTACCGGGCCTACCTCAAAAACGCCGCCCTGACGGGCACGGCCGTTATCAACAACCCTTTCTGGTGGAGCGCCGACGAGAAATTTTTCAACAATGCGTTGGCCGTGCAGCTAGGCGTACCGGTGCCGCGCACCCTGCTGCTGCCGTCCAAAGAGCGCCCCACCGATACCAGCCACAACTCGTTCCGTAACCTGGAATGGACCAATTGGGACGAGGCTTTTGCCAAAATCGGCTTCCCGGCTTTCATGAAGCCCCACTCCGGCGGCGGCTGGAAAAGCGTGTACAAGCTTGATAACCCACACGACTTCTTCCGGGCCTATGACGAGACCGGCCAACTGGTGATGATGCTACAGGAAGCCGTGGAGTTCACCGATTACTTCCGCTGCTACTGCATCGGCGGCAAAGACGTGCTCATCATGCCCTACGAGCCGCGCAACGAGCCCCACCTGCGCTACGCCACCGAAATGAAAACCACGGGCCAGGCCGGCAAAAAGCTCCTGGCTACCATGAAAGACTACGTGCTCAAGCTAAACCAAGGCCTGGGCTACGACTTCAACACCGTAGAATTTGCAGTACGCGACGGTATTCCGCTGGCTATCGACTTCGGCAACCCGGCTCCCGATGCTGATGTGAGGTCGGTAGGCCAGCAGAACTTCGAGTGGGTGGTAGAAGCCGCCGCCAATTTGGCTATCAGCCGCGCCAAGGCGCACAAAGCCGGCCGGGATAACCTGACTTGGGGCACGTTCGTACGAAACTCAGCGGGTGGCGCGGTTGCACCAGTTAAGAAAGCCGCCGCAAAAAAGGACGATGAGGCGAAGCCCAAATCCAAGAAGAAAGAATAGGTAGCGTTTATTGAACTGTCATTCCGACGCAGGAGGAATCTGAGTCAACCTGTTGAATGGCTTGGCTCAGATTCCTCCTGCGTCGGAATGACAGTTATTGACCACTTATACCAGCTTAGCCATGGCCATACCCCAATTCACGCTCGGAATAGAAGAGGAATTTCAGACGATAGACCCCGAAACCCGTGACTTACGCTCCCACATGTCGGAGATTGTGGAGGGCGGCAAAGTGGTGTTGCAGGAGCAAGTAAAGGCCGAAATGCACCAGTCGGTGGTGGAGGTCGGCACAACCATCTGCCACAACATTGGGGAGGCGCGGGAGCAGGTGACGCACCTGCGCCGCATGGTGATTGACCTGGCCGACAAAGTCGGGCTCAAGATAGCCGCGGCCGGTACGCACCCGTTTTCGCGCTGGCAGGATCAGCCGATTACGGTCGACGCCCGCTACGACAAGATTGTAGAGGAATTGCAGGAAGCGGCCCGCTCTAACCTCGTTTTTGGGATGCACGTACACATCGGGCTCGAAAACCGGGACTTGGGCGTGTACGTGATGAACACGCTGCGCTACTTTCTGCCCCACATTTTCGCCTTGTCCACGAACTCGCCGTTCTGGGAAGGGCGTGAAACCGGCTACAAGTCCTTTAGAACCAAGGTATTTGAGCGGTTTCCGCGTACCGGTATCCCCGATTACTTCAGCAGCGCCAGCGAGTACGACGAGTACATTGCGCTACTGGTAAAAACGGGCTGCATCGACAACGGCAAGAAGATTTGGTGGGATTTGCGCCTACACCCGTTCTTCGATACCATCGAATATCGCATCTGCGACATGCCGTTGCGAGTGGATGAAACCGTGGCGCTGGCGGCGGTGATGCAAGCGTTGGTAGCCAAGATCTACAAGCTCAAGAGCCAGAACCTCAACTTCCGGCTCTATCGCAAAGCCCTCATCAACGAAAACAAATGGCGTGCGGCGCGCTATGGCATCGACAGCAAAATGATTGATTTCGGGAAGGAATCAGAAGTGCCGACCCGGGAGTTGATTATGGAACTGCTTGAGTTCGTGGACGACGTGTTAGACGAACTCGGCAGCCGCCACGAGGTGGAATATATACTCAAGATGCTGGAAATGGGTACCGGCGCCGACCGACAGATAAAGGTGTTCAAGGAAACCAATGACCTGAAAAAGGTAGTCGATTTCATCGTGGAAGAAACCACTTACGGTTTATAAGTACAAAGCGAGGAAACGCTAAGCGCCCGGTTGTCGTTTCCTTGCTTTCCAAACTTAGTTTACAGCAATACCACTGTTCACTGTACAAAGCTTTTGCTTTCAACTAGGCCAGTACTCCTGATCTAGGTAGATCGGTATTCATTTTTGTACTTTTGCTTTTTGCTGCCACTCAACTAACAGCTAATCAGGCAGCTACTCCACTGTTTTGAAATACCCAAGCCGCCGGGCGGGCACACTATATGAAATCTCTGAAAATTGCAATTCTGGATATGTACAACAATGCCCCTAACGAGGGCATGCGCTGTATTCTCCAACTCGTGGGGCGGGCGCAAGAAACCAGCCCCGCCAGCCTTTCCTTCGACGTATTCAACGTGCGGGCCAACGTAGAGTTGCCCGATCTGAGCTACGACATCTACATTTCCAGTGGGGGGCCAGGCAGTCCGCTTCCTACGGATGAGCCCTGGGAAAAACCGTATTTCTCGCTCATCGACAACCTGTTTGCCTGGAACCAGAAAAACAACTTGAAAAAGCATGTTTTTCTGATTTGTCACTCGTTTCAGCTCGTGAGCCGGCATTTGGAAGTCGGCGTGCTAAGTAAGCGCCGTTCCACTTCGTTCGGTATCTTCCCGATGCACAAAACCGAAGCCGGCCAGTCCGATTCGCTGCTGCACGCTCTGCCCGAGCCTTTCTACTCGGTGGATTCGCGCGACTACCAAGTGACGGAGCCCGAAGAAGCCCGTTTAACGGAGCTTGGCATTGAGATTCTGGCGATGGAAAAAGAGCGGCCTCACGTACCCCTCGACCGGGCCATTATGGCGATTCGCTTCACGCCCGAAATCATCGGCACCCAATTTCACCCCGAAGCGGATGGCGAAGGCATGTTGCGCCACTTCCAAACCGCCGAGAAGCGCGAGCAAATCATTGCCAATCATGGGGAGGCGAAATACGAGGAAATGGTGCGTCTGCTCCAAGACCCCGAAACCATTGAGCTGACCGAGTCCCTTGTTATTCCCACCTTCCTGCGGCAGGCTATTGCGGCGCTAGTTCCAACAGCAGTCGAGCAGCAGCCCGCTGGCGTGACGTATTAGAATTGCATCTCGTCTGCTTGTTGTTCCGACGCAGGAGGAATCTGAGTATAGTGATTGGACAACTTTGTCCAGATTCCTCCTGCGTCGGAACAACAAACGGATAATGTGTCTCTCAACTTCCTGCTTTATTTCATCAACCAATGATTCCTGAATTTCGCTCTCGCTATAACCAAGCCTTTAGCCCCGAACGCTACCAGGAAATGTTGCGCACCATAGAGCAGGAGTTGCCGGGTCAGTTGGAGTTCCGGTTGGCCGAGACGCCGATTTTTGTCCCGGCGGCTTTGCGGGAAAAGCTGGTGCAGGCCGGGGAAAGTATTATTGATGTGCTGACGGCACCCGACTTTAAGGCCCGCACCGAGTTGGCCGTACCGCCCGCGCTTCGGGTACCGAACGAGAATGCCCACACCTCGTTTCTGGCCATTGACTACGCCGTGTGCCGCGGTGCTGACGGCGAGTTGGAGCCACAGCTTATTGAGTTACAAGGATTTCCTTCCCTGTACGCCTTTCAAGATTACTTGCAGGGTGCTTTTCGCCGGCTATTTCCGGTGCCCGATTCGGTTTCGCACCTCTTCCAGGCGGCTAGCTCCGCTGAATACCTGGCGAAGCTCCGGCAACTGATTGTGGGCAACGAAAATCCGGAAAATGTTATTCTGCTGGAGCTGTTTCCAGAAAAGCAGAAAACGCGGATTGACTTCGAGCTAACCAAGCGGTATCTGGGTGTGATACCTGTATGTCTGACCAAAGTACGCAAAGATGGCCGGCAGCTGTACTACGAGTTGGAAGGCCGCCGCATTCCTATCAAGCGCATCTACAATCGGGTCATTTTCGACGAGTTAGCCCATTATCCGGGTCTGGAAACCGAGTTCGAGCTAACCGACGATGTGGACGTGGAATGGGTGGGCCACCCCAACTGGTTTTTCCGCATCAGCAAATACACGCTCCCCCTGCTCCACAGCCCCTATATCCCCCCGAGCTACCGCCTCGACCAACTGCCTACCTACCCCGTTGACCTGGAAAATTACGTGCTCAAGCCTTTGTTCTCCTTCGCGGGCAGTGGCGTGAAGCTCGACGTAACGGCCGCCGACTTAGAAGCCATATCCGACAAGCACAACTACTTGTTGCAGCGCAAAGTGCAGTACGAGCCCGTTGTTCAGTCGCCGGACGGGCTGGTGAAGTGCGAAATCCGCATGCTCTACGGTTGGCCCGACGGCGACGCCCGCCCTACCCTGCTCACCAACCTGGGCCGCCTGAGCCGTGGGGCCATGATCGGGGTGGATTTCAACAAAAACAAAGATTGGGTTGGCGGCTCGGTGTGCTTCTTCGAGTAGGTTCTATTAGCAGTTACGCATCTGTTAATAGTTCGGGGCTATGGCATAAGCAACCTCGGCTACTTAGGGCGCTGGCCCGCTTGAGCTTCAACAGAAACAAGGATCGAGCAGGCAGTACTTTGCTCTTGTTCAAGCAGGATTTTACTGCTAAAAGGCTTACGTATGAGGCAGCGCTAAACTTGAAAAATAGCTGAAAAAAGGCAGCCCCAAAGACATGACTAAAAGAACTGCGCTGATACTACTGCTTATTGGGAGCTGCCAACTTGCTACGAAAGCTCAACAAATTGATAGCCTATCTTTTATTCGGTCGAAGCGCATGTCGGATGCCGACCTTGCCAAAAAGCGGGAAGGCACCTTTATAACCGGCTTACCTGATCTTTCCTCGGATCCGGTTACTGGTTTTGGTGTGGGGATAAAATCCAATATCTACTGGAATGGTACCCGGGCTAATCCGCTCTTTGCCTACACGCCCTATCTGGCGCACCTCAAGGCAAACGTGGCTTATTTCACCACCAATGCCCGCGAGCTTTCGTTGTCGGCTGACGTTCCCTACTACCGCGGCTCCCGGTGGCGCTACCGAGTTGACTTCAAAGCGCAGCAAAACCCTTCCAACCTGTATTTCGGAGCCAACGAAATCACCCTAGGGCCGCTTCGGCTGCCCGCTAATCCCGCCGAGACCTTCGACACGTACGAGGAGTATAATACTGCCAGACAGCGGTTGCGCAGCGGCCAGGCCGGCGAAGCGGCATTCGTGGGTGACGCGCTGTCCAACCGCTTTCGGGAAACGGAGTTTATGCTGAATCTGAAAGCAGACTACGCGCTGGGCAAAGGCAAATGGCGCGTGATGGGTGGCTACGAAATCCAAAACCTGCAATACAAAACCTTTACGGGAACTGAAACCGAGGCCACCAACCCTACCACGGGTGAAACGCAGGAAGCGCCCAACGGAAAGTCTTTGCTGGAACGGGATTTCGAGCAAGGATTAATTTTTGGTCTTGATGGTGGGTGGGTATCGTTGTTGCAAACCGCCCTCATCTACGACACCCGCGACTTCGAGCCCGACCCTACAAAAGGTCGTTATTTTGAAGCGGCCAATGAGTTTTCAAATAAAATAATTGGCTCCCAATTCAACTTCAACAAGGTTTTTTTCCAAGGCCGCGCGTATCAAAAGCTCCCCTTCGGCAAACGAACCGTATTGGCCGGACGGATTGCGGCCGGCACCATATTCGGCCGCAGAGCGCCATTTTTCGAGTTTCAGGATCAGTGGAGCCCAGACGGAAGCATCAACGCCTTAGGTGGGCGACAATCGTTGCGAGGATACCGGCAAAACCGTTTTTTAGCGCGCACAGTTGCCTTTTCCAACTTAGAGGTGCGGATACGGCTGATAGATGTAAAAGTAGGCCGGCAGAACTTTGGTATCGGCGTTGCGCCTTTCTTTGATGCCGGTACAGTGCGCAACCGTTGGCAAGACTTAGATTTCACTGCTATCAAGACCTCCTATGGCGCCGGCCTAAGAACCGCGTGGAACTTGTCGACGCTGTTGTTTCTCGACTACGGGATTTCCAAGGAGGATCAGTTGATTTTCTTTGGCATCGGACAGATTTTCTAGCGCCGCAGCTGCTTGCGTTTAAATGCTGCGCTATTTCTGGCGCGGGTCACAACAAAGGCAACTCTGAATGCCTGCTTGGCCCGTGTAAGTAGCTCAGTTGAAAGTTACCTCACCCCGCAGTCTAACAGCTATTAACTTACAGCACGGATAACCTGCCTTCCACAGCTCGCGTAAGCCCGAAGAAAATACATTCCTATGTCTTCTCTTTTCGAAAAAGGACTTTCCATTTCCAAAAACGCGCTGTTTAGCGTATTTCTCAACCGGGCTGGCAAACTCCTGGGTCGCCCTTTTCGGGCGGTGCTCGTGCTCAACGAAGTAGCCAACAAGCTCGCCAGCAAGGAAAGCGGCGACAATAAGTTCAAGCAGGTGTTCGACGTGGCCCGCACCTTGGTGCGGCTGGTACGCAACTATATCAGCGGCAGCTACCGGCAGGTAGATACCAGCACCATTGTGGCCGGGTTGGCCGTGTTGCTCTACACCCTTTCGCCAATTGATCTAGTACCCGACTTTGTGCCTGTCGTGGGCTTTCTCGATGATTTGGCGCTGATTAGCTGGTTTGTCGAGAAGTTCCAAGATGAAATTCGCCGCTTCCGCGAGTGGGAAGCCGCCAACCCAACCGACGAAACCAATGATATTCCGGCGGCTTCAACTTCTCCGGTGTATGCTGCTTCCAATACCAATGCCGAGAACCTGCCAGCCGTAGCGGAAATGGGGCACTCATAAACTACAGTTTTTAGCTGCTTTTTAGCAAACAAAGCGCCTGACCCGAGTTGGTCAGGCGCTTTATTTATGTCCTCTTACCAGACCCCGAGCATTCACAAACAACACGGCGCGCAATCGGATGCCAGCGAATGGTCCACTATTTTCGTGTTCTTCCTTTACCCATCTACCCTGCTATGATTTCACGTTTCCGGCTGGCGCTGCTGGCCTTGGCACTTATTTGCTTTTTGCCCCAGGCCCGCGCTGATGAGGGCCTGTGGCTGCCGCTGCTGCTCAAGCAACTCAACGAGGCCGAC
>NZ_CAXTBM010000095.1:0-15785 GCF_964242765.1 uncultured Hymenobacter sp. | reverse complement strand
ACATCGCCAAGGTCGTCGGCATCCGCCTCTCCCTCAGCTGTGACCCCGTCGCGCAGCTAAGTCTTTCCAAATAAACATAACATTCATATATATGTGTAATTCTTATAATTCATCAGCTGTCCGCTTTGCTCTTGTACTATTACTGGTGGGGCTAGGATGGACGCGGACCGCTAGTGCACAAGACGATTTATTGAATCAGTTAGAGACCCAAGAAGCGAAGCCCACCAAAACCGAGTTAGTGGATGCCACCTTCAAAAGTACCCGGCTCATTAGTGGTCACACGGTGCAAACCCCCGGCCAGGGAACTATGATGTTTCTAATATCGCACCGTTTTGGTACGCTAAATAGTGGGGCTTATAACTTTTTCGGCCTCGATCAAGCTACACTACGCCTAGGCTTTGAATACGGACTCACCGACCGGCTCACAGCAGGCCTTGGACGCAGCTCCTTGGAAAAAACGTTCGACGGTTTTCTCAAGTACAAAGCTATTCGGCAAAGCACGGGCGCACACGCCATGCCCGTGTCGGTAACAATGTTCGCTTCTTCGGCTTTAAATACGCTTCGGTACAGCGATACCTTCGACCGTACCTTACCCCGACGCATAGCCTATACTTATCAGGCTTTGATTGCACGCAAGTTCAGTCCTGATCTGTCTCTGCAACTTATGCCGACTTTAGTTCATAGCAACTTGGTGGCCACCACACAAGACCACAATGATGTATATGCATTGGGAGTTGGTGGGCGGCAAAAAATAACTAAGCGCACGTCGCTCAACGCTGAATATTATTATTTACTACCCAACACTAAACCCACCGGCGTGCGCAATGCTTTAGCGCTAGGCTTCGACTTGGAAACTGGTGGTCACGTGTTCCAATTGCACGTAACCAATTCGCAGGGCATGATCGAGAAATTTTTCGTGAGCGGTACGCGCGGTAATTTCTTTAATGGAGACCTCTATTTCGGCTTCAATGTCAACCGCAATTTCACGGTTCGCCCCAAGTCAGGTTTTCGCCACTAATATTTCCAACCACCTCTTACTTCTATTTGGTGATGCGCGTCAAGCTTTTGCTACTGATCTTAGTGACTGTGCTGATCTGGGCCAACTGGAATGCACCAGAGATGCACCATTTCGTACAACCGGCCACAACAGTGGTTTGGCAACTATCCCCACTAGCTAGCCCTGCCGCAGCCCAAGCCTTGGAAACCCAGCTCGCCGAGACGCCAGGCGTGAAAGCCTGCGCGGTGAGTTGGCGCACCAACTGCGTGGCCTTTGTTTATCATCCCGACCAAGCAACGCCCGCCACGCTGATCCAAGCCTTGAACCGAACTGGTGTAGAGGTGGCTTCGGAAGGATCCGTTGCGACGTCCTCCCCTACGATCCGGGAATGCCCTGTGCCGCCGGGTTACGCGTTGTTACTTGACCGTATTCGCTTCACCCTGAATCTGCGGCGCTTTTTCGTAGCCGTGTAAGGAGCTTATTGCCCCACCCTTTCAAATTATAAGACCCCAGCCCCTTTTCTTTTCCGGCTTTTTATTTTCCTACTTACATACATTCTTTCTCCTAACTCTTATGCGTACCCTTCAACTTTGGCTGGCCAGTGCCAGCTTAGTAGCCACTGGTTTACTTGCCACTGCCTGCGACTCGTCAACCGAAACCCCAGCACCAGATTCTCTTTACGTCCGAATGGGCGGCAAAACTGGTATTGAAGCCGTGGCGGACCAAATGGTAGCCAACGTAGGAGCCGAAACGGGCCAGACCAACTCCTTGATGTTGCGCTCGCACAAGCCTTTGCTTGATGCCGTCAACGGCGTAAATGGAGCCGCCCCAACCGACCCGACCCGCTTGACCCGCTTACGTAATAACGTAGTAGATCAATTTACGGCTATCACCGGCGGACCACTACCCTACAATGGCAAAAATATGCTGGTGGCCCACACCAACATGCAAGTGACAGTTGCCGAATACAAGGCTTGGCGCGCACTACTCGATAACTCTTTGGAAAAGAATAAGATCGGAGCGCAAGAGAAAGTTGAGTTCACGGCTCTTATCGATGCCATGGAGGCCGATGTTGTTAATCATTAGGCTGTAATATGAATTTTCACTCACAAAAAGGCCACGAGCAGGTGGCCTTTTTGCTGAGAATTATCCGGTTGAACTTCTGTTAACAAGTGCTTACTACTAACCTATCCTTTATGATTTATCCTTTTAAGGCAATTAGCCTGACTTACAAAAAAGCGCCTTTGGCCATTCGTGAGTTGCTGGCCTTGGATGAGGCAGCCTGCAACCGTCTACTGCGCAAATTGCAATATGACGTGGGCTTATCAGATTTGTTGGTGCTTAGCACATGTAATCGTACCGAGGTATACTATTCCGCCGAGAACGACCAAAGCTCGGCAATTATCGAGGCGCTGGGAGAAGTGAAAGGAATGACTGACAGCATGAATTGGCAGTCTTATTTCACCACCTTTAATTCTGCTCAAGCGGCCATACGGCAGCTATTTGAGGTAACTCTAGGTCTCGATGCACAGGTAGTAGGCGATATGCAGATCAGTAATCAAGTGAAACGAGCTTATCAACGCTCGGCAGAAGTCAAAGCAGCGGGTCCGTTCTTGCACCGGTTACTGCACTCCATTTTAGCGGCCAACAAGCGAGTACAGCAGGAAACTGCCTTCCGTGATGGCGCCGCTTCCACTTCCTATGCCACTTTGGAACTGGTGCAAGAACTTACGGCCGGTATGGTGCAACCACGCGTACTCATAGTCGGACTCGGGGAAATAGGCCAAGATATTTGTCGCCATTTCGGCAAATCCAAACGCTTTGCTCAAGTCACTATTTGCAACCGGACCCGTTCCACGGCCGAGGCGCTGGCCGCAGAGAACAACTTACAGGTACTGGACTTCGAGCAGATAGCCGATGGTTTGTTGGCCGCAGATGTAGTTATATCCTCGGTTGCTGCTCCCATTCATTTTTTCACCCGTGATTTTGTAGACGCGTTAGCTATCCAGCGTTCCATATTTTTCATCGACCTATCGGTGCCTCGCAGTATTGGCGCCGACTTGGAAAGTGTGCCAGGCGTGTTGGTGTACAATATAGACACGATCCAAAATAAAGCTTCTCAGGCGCTGGCGCAGCGCTTAGCTGCCGTTCCGCTCGTGCATGCCATCATCGAGGAAAGCATGAACACCCTGCGGGATTGGATGCGAGAAATGCAACTGTCCCCTACTATTCAAAAGTTGAAAAATACGCTCGAGCAGATGCGGCAACAAGAAATAGGGCGCCTTCAGAAAAGAGTTAGTGCCGATGAAGCACGTCTCATGGACGAAGTCACCAAATCTCTGACTCAGAAGTTTCTGAAGCTGCCAGTATTGCAACTTAAGGCTGCTTGCCAACGGGGCGAAGCCGAGCAGCTTACGGCCGTACTAGTTGAGTTGTTTGCCCTCGAAGGCCGTTCCCTGCAAGCATCTGATTGCTAACCAGTAAAAGGCATAATAGCCTTTTGCTTGCGAATATTGATCTGTCTTGCTATGCGTAGCAGTACGGCTTTGCTCTTGCAGTACTGTCTACTTTCGTCAGCTCGCGGTATGCAGCCATTAATCGAATTTCGTGCACTGTCAGTACCCCGATTGGTATAACTCATAGCTGCCAAGTGGGGCTGACGAGCGAATGTACGCGGTGAGATAGGCGTGCACAGCAGAGCCATACGGGGCCATGAATTGACTAGACGAATCATTAACGGCATGCCTCACGCCGCCTGTAACTCAGTGAGTGAAACCCACTCTTTAACCTCGATGCCGTCAGCATCAATGGTAGGCGGCATACTTAAACTGCCATCAACAGCGGGAACAACTTAGTTGTATGACCGAGATGAGTACCATGAGAATTCATCTAGCCAAATAAGTTTGACTAACTTCTCCCCTAGTCATCCCTGCCCGCTTTATGCCTCTAGTTCGTCTCATGGACCCGCTCGGAGTGGCACGATATGTCCTTTTCCGGTGATGGCTTGCCGCAAGCATAACTCTTCCCAGGAACAGCGCTAGCAGCGCGACCAGTACCGACACAGATGCTGCCAAATTGCAAGGCCTCGGGAGTATTCTCGCGGCGGGGCGCCCTCGCGGAATTGGCTCCGCATCTGGTGAGTCAGAATTGCCGCTTGTTGCGTTGCCAAACCACTTGCTTGCAGCTGCTTTTGCACCTGCTTATTGGACTGCCCTTGCCGCATGAGCTGCCCCACATAATCGTAAAGCGCTTGCTTGTTGCCTTTGCTTATTTCCATCCAGAGGCCCAGGTAAGTAGAAAAATTAGTACTCAGTTGTCGTTTTTGTGCGTCTATCCTCTTTGCAAAGAGGCCATTCGCTACTTATCTACTCGCTATAGCGGTTTCCGGGGTTGCTTGCGCGCGGCAGAAATTAAGTGCTACCCGACCCTATCAGCTTTCTTTTATTGACCGCACTAAACCGAGTACAGATAAGCCGTGGTGGGAAAGTCGCGGCCGGGTGGCCTCGTATGCTCAAGTCAACCACTGAGCCCGCCCAACTGCCCGAAATTATTGCCTTGCAGAATCAACGGCGCAGAGATACGGAGGCACTACGCATGAAATAATTATCAGCCGCTCAAACGAACGGCTGATAAATTAGAACCGAGTACTTCCGTTTTGAAAAATACGCACACGTTAATGGCCGCAGTTGTTGCTAGACCGAGTGCGGATGGGGAGTGCCGCAAATCACCATATCGCCTTGCATTGAAGGTCCAATCCGGACGGTGAGGTTGTTGATGCGCATGTAATCATTTTGCTGAGCGTGCCTTAGCACGACGCGCTGGTGATCAGGCGGCCATCTTCACCTGGCTTAGCTCATGACGCAAAGCGGCGATTAAGTAATCTACTTCCGTTTGAGGGCGCGCTGCCAAGCGGAAGTAATGACTACTGCAATTAAGCTTGTTGCCGCAGTTACGCACAAAGCACTGATGGTGGAGCAGGAGCCGGTCTCGTAGCTGGTCGCCATTGATATGTTCCTCTACTTTGACGTACACAAAGTTGGCGAAGGAAGGAAACACGGTCAATTCCGGCACTGATTGCAATGCGTGCAGCAAGTAGTTACGGTCTTCGATCACGCGCAGGCGGCTGGCTTCGTAGGCTGGCTTTTCCGGCAATACCAGTTTGAGGAGCAGTTCGGTGATGCCGTTCACATTCCAGTAGGGCACGTGCTGGCGCAGCCTCTGAATGTTGGCTGGGCAGCTGATAGCGTAGCCCATGCGCAGGCCATGCAGCCCTAAATTTTTGCCCAAACTCTTCAACACCCACGCATTGGGAAACTGCGCTACTACATCTTGAACGGTGGGCGGTTCCGACAGGGAGAAATCAATGAAGGACTCATCAATAACCAACGTATTGAGGTGGCCGAGTTGCTGCATGATCCAGAGCACTTCGTCCCGACTCATAAGTGAGCCTGTGGGGTTGTTAGGGTTACAGAGCACCGCGTTTTTCACTCCCGCTGCCTTGACGGCGTGCACAAAGTCAGCGGCGGTCAGGTGTTGGTGGTGCGCATCCTGGTAGGCGACGTAGTGCACCTGGCGACCCAGACCCTGCGGCTCATCGGTCCAGCGGCCAAATGAGGGCACGGGCACAAGTACGTTGTCTTGAATGAAAAGCGTGTTGAGCCAGGAAATCAATTCGGTTGAGCCATTGCCGACAATCACACTCGCCGGATCGGGCAGATCAGCAAAGGCACACACGAGTTCGGCTAGTTGGGCATTGCTGCTGGGATAGTACTTGAGGGCGTAGGGCAGTTTGCGGTACAATTCCGCCATCATGGTGGCGGGCGGAAAGTATGAGTTGACGGGAATGCAGTAATCATGCAGGTGCCCCGCGTCCTCGAAATTATTGGTCAGACTCGCGTAGGAAGGACTGTGGGAAGTTTGCTGAAACAATGAGAGGTCGAGGCTGGCATTCGGAGAAATTAGGGTGCTGGAATTCATGGGCTTTCGAAGTGGGTTAAACAAGTAATGCCCCGATAAGCAGAGCACTGAACTGCCCATACAACGAGCCCAACGCGCCGTGAATTGGCGTAAGAAGAATTCTTGCTCGTGCTGATCGACTAGATGGCAGCTACAACCGATAAGTCGGGGTTGTATGTAGACGAGCGCAGTTGGTACGTCAACACAAAAAGAACTGGTATCTCTATATCCTGGCAGTATAGGTTCCAATTTGCCGTTTGCGCAGCCCCAGGCCGTGGCTGAATTACGTCACAGCCTTCCCCAGCTGGTAGCCAATGCCGCCCAGCAGCTCTGCGTTGAGGTGCCGCAAATAGAAGGATACCGACTTTCGCTTGTGAGCACAGACTCAGTACCCTAGTAGTTGCCTCAAAAGATATTGCCGTTTTGCAGGAGGCGGTTGATGTGGGCGTCAGCTTGCCGGAGCGGGAAATGATTGATCTACTCGTCGGCTGAGGTAGTCGCACCGCGTGGCACTAAGCCATTCAACTGGTTGGTAGTGCCGTGGCTGAGCAAGGAGTATCGCCGCAGAATGACCCGCGCACGTCTCTTACAGATTGGTGTAATACGCGCAAGGCAAGCAGGGCTTCAGCTAGCACCGGCCGCACTAGCTCAAGACCCAACCAACGACTTAGAAACGTGCCCAAGTTGTCTGCTTCTTGCCTGCGCGGCTAGCTGGCGCCACCGGCTCGTGCCCGCCTAGTAAGTACGCAAACTAAACTCATCTTGAAAAAGCTCAATGGGCAACAGGCACACTTAGCACGCTGAGGATGAATAATATGTGAGACGAAAAAACACCTTTAGGCGCTGGGCATGCAGGAAAGTTTTTGAATGTATTTAGTTGCCGCTTCATACTCGCTTCATGTCCTGGTGACTTGGTTTGTGCTGTCAACTCACGACACAAGCTGCGCAGCATCGGTCTTCCAGCTTAGGATTGGCACCGGCATTCCCACCTATAATCATCGGCTTTTCGCTACCCGAGCAAAGCCAACTACAAGCATGCATGAACACAAACTAGACGCCCCGGACAATCGATGAATTTCATGGCTTGGCCACGACATCTGCTGAATTGCCAACCTCCTATTCCACCCAAACACAGCTTGATTCGCCGCTTGGTGCGGGTCCAACGCGCCGCCTTACTAGTCACCGCTGAGCGCCTCGTCTAACAAAACATTTTTATGTATCACCCAATGCCTGCCCTATCACCTAAAGTGTTTATGAAAACCGTGCTAACGCTAATGATTTGCGGTGTTTTGTACTGCTGTACCAGTTGCTCAGAAGAGAAGAAGGAAGTAGAAGAACAAATCAAACTGGTAGCCACCAGTCCGCTGCTCAAAGACACGACCATCACCAAAGAGTACGTCGCTCAAATTCACGCCATCCAGCGCATCGAGCTGCGGGCCCTGGAGAAAGGCTATTTAGAGAAGATTTACGTCGATGAAGGACAGCACGTGCAACGAGGGCAGCTTATGTTTCAGATCAAGCCCACGGTGTACCAGGCTGAGCTGAAAAAGTCGCAGGCCGAAGCCAACTACGTGGGCCTGGAGTACCAGAACACCAAGAAGCTAGCCGACAATAACATTGTGTCCGGCAGCGAGTTGGCCTTGGCCCAGGCCAAGTACGACAAAGCCAACGCCGAGGTATCCCTGGCCCGAACGCACCTGCAATTCACCACGGTGAAGGCGCCGTTTACTGGCATTATGGACCACTTTCAGGCTCGGCTGGGTAGCTTGGTTGATGAGGGAGATTTGCTGACGACGCTCTCCGACAACAGCAAAATGTGGGTGTACTACAACGTACCGGAAGCGGAGTACTTGGCCTACAAAGCGCATTCCAAGTCGAGCGACAAGGCCACCCGGGTGAAGCTGCGCATGGCTAACAACGAGGAGTTCGACCAGACCGGCTTGGTGCAAACCATCGAGGCCGATTTCAACAACGAAACTGGCAACATCGCCTTCCGGGCCACTTTCCCGAACCCCGACGGGCTGCTGCGCAACGGCGAAACTGGCAGCGTCCTGATGACGGTGCCGCTTAAAGGCGCCCTGATTATTCCGCAGAAAGCCACGTTCGAAATTCTGGAGAAGAAGTATGTTTTCGTGGTCGACAAAAACAACGTGGTCCACCAGCAGGAAGTCGGCATCGCCTCCGAAATGCCCGACCTGTACGTCATTAAATCCGGCATTACCGGCTCCGACCGGATTCTGCTGGAAGGCCTGCGCAAAGTGAAAGACGGCGACAAGGTAGCCTATGACTACAAAGCGCCGCAGGTCGTCATCTCGCATCTGAAAGTGTACAGCGAGTAAGAATGTCCTGTTGGGCGCGGCCCCGCAGAACCACACCCCCGGCCCCTCTTCAAAAGAGAGGGGAGCCTGACGCCAGCGCAGAACCGGCGCCCCCTCTTTTTTAGAGAGGGGGTCAGGGGGTGAGGTTAACGCCAAGCTGGCCCTTTTCCTAAACAATCAGCCAGAATATGTTCAGTAAATTCATTCGGAGGCCAGTATTTGCCATTGTTATTTCGATAGTCATCCTGCTGATGGGCGGACTGGCCATCATGCAGCTGCCCACGTCGCAGTTCCCGGAGATTTCACCGCCCTTGGTCATGGTGAGTGCGTCGTATCCCGGCGCTAGCGCCAAGGTGCTCACCGAGTCGGTGCTGATTCCGCTGGAACAGGCCGTGAACGGCGTGCCCGGCATGAAGTACATGACCTCCGACGCCGTGAGTGCCGGCGAGGCCAACATTCAGATTGTCTTCAACCTGGGCACCAACCCCGACCAAGCCGTGGTGAACGTGAACACCCGTATTGCGCAGGTGCTCAACCGCTTGCCGCTGCTGGTGCAGCGCGAAGGCGTGGTGGTGAACCGCGTGGTGCCCAACATGCTGATGTACGTGAACTTGTACTCGAAAGACAAGAACACCGACATGAAGTACCTGTTCAACTTCGCCGGCGTAAACATGCTGCCCGAGTTGCAGCGCCTGGGTGGTATTGGGCGGGCCAGCATCCTGGGCAGCCGGCAATACGCCATGCGCGTATGGCTGAAACCCGACCGGATGCGTGCCTACAACATCTCGGTCGATGACGTGATGAAGGCGCTGGATGAGCAGAGCGTTATCGGTTCGCCGGGCCGCATCGGCCGCAGTGACGGCAAGCAGGCCCAGTCGCTGGAGTACGTGCTCAGCTATCAGGGCCGCTTCAACGACGTGGAGCAGTACAAAAACGTTGTTCTCAAGGCCAATGCCAACGGCGAAAGCCTGCACCTCAAGGACGTGGCTAACGTGGAGTTGGGCAGCGAGTACTACGACATCTACTCCAACCTGAACCAGTACCCGTCGGCGGCCATCGTGCTGAAGCAGACCTACGGCTCCAATGCCTCGGATGTAATCAAGGAGGTGAAGGCCAAGCTGGAAGAACTGAAGAAAACCAGCTTCCCGCCCGGCATGGACTACAAAATCACCTACGACGTGTCGAACTTCCTCGACGCCTCCATTGAAAACGTGATTCACACCCTGCGCGACGCTTTTATTCTGGTGGCCCTGGTGGTGTTCCTGTTCCTCGGCGACTGGCGCTCGACCTTGATTCCGGCCATTGCGGTGCCAGTGTCGCTGGTGGGCTCGTTTATTGCCATGCAGGCATTTGGGCTGACCATCAACATGATTACGCTGTTTGCGCTGGTGCTCTCGATTGGCATCGTGGTCGACAACGCCATTGTGGTGATTGAGGCCGTGCACGCCAAGATGGCGGAAGAACATCTATCGCCTTATAATGCCGTCCGCAAGGTGGTGGGCGAAATCAGTGGGGCCATCATTGCCATCACCATCATGATGACGGCCGTGTTCATCCCTGTTTCGTTCATGAGCGGCCCGGTGGGCATTTTCTACCGCCAGTTCTCTATCACCATGGCCACGGCCATCGTCATTTCGGGCCTCGTCGCTCTCACGCTGACGCCGGTGCTCTGCGCTATGATTCTGAAAAATCACCATGGCCAGCCCAAGAAGAAAACGCCCATGCAGCGCTTCTTCGACTGGTTTAACCGCAGCTTCGACAAGCTGACCAACGCCTACACTGGCCTGCTGGAGCGGATTGTGGCCAACCGCCTCATCACCTTCGCCATGCTGCTGGCCTTCGGGCTGGGCATCTGGGTTATCACGGCCAAGCTGCCGGCCGGCTTTATTCCCAGCGAGGACCAGGGCCTGATTTACGCCATTGTGCAGACGCCGCCCGGTACCACGCTGGAGCAAACCAACGCCGTGTCGCAGCGCCTGGCCGGCTTAGCCAAGGACGTGCCCGGCATTGCCAACATCTCCTCGCTGGCCGGCTACGAAGTGCTTACCGAAGGCCGCGGCTCGAACGCTGGCACCTTGCTGCTGGACTTGAAGCCGTGGTCGGAGCGCAAGGAATCCATCGCCAACATCATTGGCAATCTGGAGCGCAAGGCGCACGAAATCCCCGGCGCAACCATCGAATTCTTTGAGCCGCCGGCAGTACCCGGCTACGGCGCGGCGGGTGGCTTCCAGCTACAACTGCTCGATAAAACCAATTCCGGCGACTACAAGGCCCTGGAAAAGGTGAACGCCGAATTTATGGAGAAACTGAAAAAGCGCAAGGAGTTGGCGGGCTTGTTCACCTTCTTCTCGGCCAACTACCCGCAGTATGAGCTGAAGATTGACAATGAGTTGGCCATGCAGAAAGGCATAAGCATTGGCAATGCTATGAACACACTTTCCATCATGGTAGGCAGTACGTACGAGCTGGGCTTCATCAAGTACCAGCGCTTTTTCAAGGTGTTCGTGCAGGCTTCGCCGGAGTACCGCAAGCTGCCCGAAGACATCCTGAACATGTGGGCCAAAAACGATAAGGGCGAAATGGTGCCGTTTTCGGCCTTCATGAAAATCGTGAAGACGCAGGGCGCCAACGAAATCAACCGCTACAATATGTACACCACGGCCTCCATCCGTGGCGGCGCGGCCAACGGCTACAGCAGCGGCGAGGCCATCAAAGCGGTGCAGGAAGTGGCGCAAGACTTGCCCCACGGCTACGACATCGACTGGGGCGGCTTGTCGAAAGACGAAGTGGGCCGCGGCAACGAATCGGTTGTCATTTTCATGATTGTGCTGGTGTTCGTGTACTTGGTGCTGGCCGCCCAGTACGAAAGCTTCCTGCTGCCGCTGGCTGTTATCTTCTCCCTGATTGCGGGCGTGTTCGGGTCGTTCCTGTTCATCAAAATGTTCGGCCTGGCCAACGATATCTACGCCCAAGTAGGTCTCGTGATGCTGGTGGGCTTGCTGGGTAAGAACGCCGTGCTGATTGTGGAATTCGCGGCCCTGAAACACGAGGAAGGCATGTCGGTGCGCGACGCGGCCATTGAAGGCGCACGGGTGCGTTTCCGCCCCATTCTGATGACTTCCTTCGCCTTCATTGCTGGCCTGATTCCGCTAGTAGTGGCTACCGGCGCGGGGGCCATTGGCAACCGCACCATCGGTAGCTCGGCCCTGGGCGGCATGCTGTTCGGCACCGTTTTCGGGGTTATCATCATCCCCGGCCTGTACTACTTCTTCGGCACCCTGGCCGGCAATAGCAAACTAATTCGGGACGAAAACGAGTCCCCCGTATTCGAAGGCGTAGAGCCGCGTGTATTAATCGAAGAAATAGAGCCTTATGCTTAAGAAACGCCTTTATCAATGCCTGAGTGCCGCCGGTTTTGCATTCGCCGTTGGCGCTTGTAAAACGCCAGAGCTGGCAGTAAAAAATGAGAACCGCAACACGCCGGCCAGCTACAATAGCACCCGGGATACAACCAATATGACGCAGGTTCGGTGGAAAGAGTTTTTCACCGATCCTAACTTGGTTGCCCTGATTGATACCGCCTTACACCACAATCAGGAACTCAACATTGCGTTGCAGGAAATCCAGATTGCCCGCAATGAGGTGCAGATCAGAAAAGGTGACTATCTGCCATTTGTAGGCTTGGGGGCCAAGGCCGAAGCCGAGCGGCCGGGCCGGTACACGCTACAAGGAGCAACCGAGGAAAATATCAATATCAAACCCGATAAACGGACGCCCGACCCGTTGCCGAACTTCCAGGTGGGCGCCTTTGCTAGCTGGGAGGTGGATATCTGGCACAAGCTGCACAATGCCCGCAAGTCTGCGGCCCTGCGGTATCTAGCGACTGTCGAAGGCCGGAATTTCACGACGACGAACCTGATTGCCGAGATTGCCAATTCGTACTACGAACTGTTGGCGCTCGACAACCAATTAGCCATCGTCAGGCAGAACATCGAAATTCAAAGCAATGCGCTGCAACTGGTACGGCTGCAAAAGGAATCGGCGCGGGTGACAGAGCTGGCGGTACAACGATTTGAAGCGCAAGTCCATAACACCCGAAGCCGGCAGTACAACATTCAGCAGCGCATCACGGAAACCGAAAACCGGATCAACTTCCTGGTGGGCCGCTATCCGCAACCAATTACCCGCAACGATGCGTCGTTCAACGACTTAGTGCCGACCGTCATTCAGGCGGGTGTTCCCGCTCAATTGTTGCAAAATCGGCCCGATATTCGGCAGGCCGAACAGAATTTGCTGGCGGCCAAACTAGATGTGCAGGTGGCGAGAGCCAACTTTTATCCGTCGCTGCGCATTACCGGGGCTACGGGTTTCGAGGCCTTCAAGCCCGGCTTACTGTTTACCACACCCGAATCCATGCTGTATTCGCTGGCGGGTGATTTGGTAGCGCCCTTAGTTAACCGCAACGGAATAAAAGCGGTGTATGGCAGCGCAAATGCCGTGCAGACCCAGGCGGCCTACAATTACGAGCGGACCGTGCTAAATGCTTACGTCGAGGTGTCCAATCAGCTAGCCAACATCAGCAACCTGGCGAAGAGCTACGACGAGAAAGCCCAGGAAGTGCAGGCCCTCAACCAGTCCACTACAATTTCCAATAGCCTCTTCCGCTCGGCCCGGGCCGATTACACGGAAGTGCTGTTCACCCAACGAGACGCTTTGGAATCGAAATTTGACTTGGTTGAAACCAAAATGAAGCAACTCAATGCCACCGTCAATGTGTACCGGGCCTTGGGTGGCGGCTGGAATTAATTATGCCCTTTGCACAGCCGGGCGCGTGGTGCTGCCGGCTCCACCCAAAGCTTTAATGTCAGCGCTGGGAGCGGCACGCAGCGAAATTATGCCGCAGCAACCAGCCCAAAGGGGCACGTCACCCCGCCAGAACATAGAACCCATTGAACGGAGGGCCGTCGAAGGGGGACTGAACTGATAATCGTTGGGGGTGTTGCCCACGCTACGGCCGTCAAGCAACTCCGTTTTCAGGCGGCGCAAAACGATTCAGCGGAGGGCAGTTGCTGTCAGCTTTTGTCCTGCTGGTGGTCCGCAACGCAGGAAAGAAGGTTTTTGAAATAAGCTAGTGAGTTCGGGCACTATTGGGCTGGACTCTCTTATCAACAGCCCTTATTGCTTGGGCTATGTCGGCGTAATTTGGTACTCGCCAGTCGGCCGGTTAATTGTGCGCTTGGTTGTTCTTTTCAGCTTGTTCATAAGCAGCAAGTAGGAGCCTGCGGAAATAAAGAAGCCGACAAACCAAGCATAGTTATAAATTTCTAGCAGCCAGGGCCAAATTATATCCCGGGATAGGAGACCGATGGTAGATAAGAAGCCGGGTATATTAGGTGCAATTCCCCCCGCAAGTGCCACGAGCGCGCTGGTATTAAAGCCGTTATGGTAGGCATAGCGGCCAGTGTACTGATAAAGGTCCGGCAGGTACAGCTGTTGCTTGCGGATAAAGTAATAATCGGCAATCATGATGCCGCCAATAGGCCCGAGCAATGCCGAATAGCCTACCAGCCAGGTGAAAATATAGCCTGAAGGGTCCGCAATTAGCTTCCAGGGAAAGATCAGGATGCCAATGACGCCGGTGATGTAGCCGCCCGTTTTAAAGCTGATGTGTGCCGGTGAGAGGTTGGCAAAGTCGTTGGCCGGACTGACGATGTTGGCCGCGATGTTGGTAGCCAGCGTCGAGAGGGCAACAGCCACCATGGCCCCGCTTACCAGCAACTTGCTATCGAAGCGGCCCGCTAGCACCACCGGGTCCCATATGGTTTGCCCGTAAATAAGGAAGGTGGCCGAGGTAACTACCACGCCAATAAAGGCAAACAGCGTCATGGGTATCGGCAGCCCCAAGGCTTGCCCGACCACCTGGGCCCGCTGACTTTTCGCGTAGCGGGTAAAGTCCGGAATATTCAGGGATAAAGTGGCCCAAAAGCCGACCATACCCGTCAGGGACGGAAAGAAGAAAGCCCAAAATTCGGCGGATGAAGTGAACTTAGCGGGCCGCGCCAAAATAGGCCCTAAGCCATTACCCGCTCTGATGGCCCAAAATAGCAGGGCCAGCGCGGCAAAAGGCAGGAAAAATGCTTTGAACACGAGCAGCTTCCTGATACTATCAACCCCCAGATACACCACGTAAATGTTGAGCAGCCAGAACAGCAGAAACGTAAGCGCCGGCCCGGTTTCCAACGACCACGAAGCCGGAAAGATGGCGGGAAGGGTGGCAATAGCCGGTACCCACAGCCTCACCATCTGATAGAGTGCGTACCCGCCTATCCAAGTTTGGATGCCGAACCAGCCGCAGGCAATAATTGCCCGCAGCATAGCCGGAATGTTGGCTCCTCGCACCCCAAAGCTCACCCGCGCAAACACCGGAAACGGAATACCATAGGTGGCGCCGGCGCGCCCGTTCAGAATCATTGGGGCCAGCACAATGCTGTTGCCCAAGAAGATGGTCAGGATGGCCTGCCACCAGTTCATACCACCCTCAATGAGCGAGCTAGCCAGCATGTAGGTTGGAATGCACAAGCTCATGCTGATCCAGAGCGCGGCGTAATTCCAGGTATTCCACGTACGGTCCCCTAAGGCTACCGGGCCCAGATCTTCACTGTTCAAACGGGCATCTTGCTGCCTAGCGCCTGGCACTTGCGCCCTATCCATGGGGAAATGGCTTAAGCAATAGATTACATAATGAACTGATTAACCGCTTTATACATCTCTACAGCTACAGTACCAGACAAAGCTATTCTTTCCTTAACAGATCAATAGTTACCGGTGTCGGCAGCCCTAGCTGACGTGCTTTGCCGGGCAGCGTCTTGTGTTTTTCTTTGCCTAGAGCGGCGGTAGGTTCGGGTACCCAATGATGCAGGCCGCCGGCCCGCTCGTCGTTGAAGGTCGTCGGAATTGTATCGGCCAGGGTGCGTTCCTTCCACGTCTGATGCTCGGTGCCATCGTCGGTGCGCTCCATGGTGATGCAGTTTTCGACGGGGCAGACCAAGGAGCACAGGTTGCAGCCCACGCAGTTTTCCTCGATAATTTCGGGGACGCGAGTGCCTTCGCGCAGGGCAATAGCCTGGTGTGCTCCGTCTTCGCACGCCGTGTAGCAGAGCTGGCAGCCGATGCACTTGTCTTCGTGAATGTTGGCCGTCACCTTGTACTTCAGGTTTAACTCTTCCCAAGGCTTCACATTGGGCAAGGCTTTGCCCACCATGTCGTAAATAGTGTGGAAGCCCTTTTCCGCCATGTACTGCTCTAGCCCCGCCGTCATTTCGCGGATAATGCCGAAGCCGAAGTGCATGGCGGCCGTGCACACCTGCACCGAAGAGGCCCCCAGCAGAATATGTTCCACTGCATCACGCCAGTTCTCAATCCCGCCGATGCCGGAAATGGGCAACTGCACGTGCGGGTCCTGGGCACAGTTTTTCACCATGTTCAAGGCAATAGGCTTCACGGCCGGACCGCAG
>NZ_CAXTBM010000094.1:0-15960 GCF_964242765.1 uncultured Hymenobacter sp. | reverse complement strand
GGCTTACGTTCAGCGCTTCAGCCAGGAAGGCGCGGTAGCGGGCCGTGTCGAGGATGCCGGCCATGCCAAACACCTTCTCGCGGGGCAGACCCGAGGTGAGGTGCGCCTGGTAAGTCATCACGTCGAGCGGGTTGCTTACCACGATGATGATGGCGTTAGGCGAATGCTTTACCACCTGCTCCGTCACCGTTTTCACGATACCGGCGTTGGTCGAAATCAGGTCGTCGCGGCTCATGCCGGGCTTGCGGGGCAGGCCCGACGTAATAACTACCACCTCCGAACCGGCGGTGCGGCTGTAGTCGCCGGTGACGCCTACGGTGCGGGAATCGTAGCCAATGACGGGGGATTTCTGCCAGATATCCAGCGCTTTGCCTTCGGCGAAGCCCTCTTTGATGTCAACCAGAACAATTTCGTTGGCGATTTCGCGGGTGGCCAATACGTCGGCGCAAGTAGCGCCTACGTTGCCAGCCCCAACTACGGTAACTTTCATCGAGTGATGGATTGGGTGTACGGTTTGGGTTCGGGGGTAAAAGTAAGGGTTGAAGGGTTAAATTGTTGAATTGTTAAATGGTTGGTCGTTCAATAACATATTTCAACAACCAGCCATCCAACAATTCAACAATTTAACCTTTCACTTCACATCCGCTTTATTAAGAGCACCCGCTCGGTGTTCTCGGCTACTTTGAACCGCTCATCGGGGCGGAAGCCAACCACCCACGCAATTTTGCCGTCGCCGGAAACCAGCACGAATACGTTGTCTTTGAGGTTAAGCGGTACCTTCTGATCGATCAGGAAGTCCGACAGCTTCTTTTTGCCCTTCATGCCAATCGGCATAAACCAGTCGCCTTCCTGCCAGGGCCGCACGACAAGCGGAAACTTCAGCAGATCAGCGTCGAGGGCCGCAACTGCTTTGCCGCGCGGAATCTCCAGGCCGGTTGCTTCACTCAGTTCCAGGCGCAAGTGCAGACCGTCGATTTTCAAGACCTCCTGGCCGGCTTGAATCTGGTGGGTGCCAAACTTGGTGAGGGTTTTACGGGTGACTACCAGTTGCTCCCGGTCCTTCACCAGGCGGTGCGTCGGCGACTCGAAGCGGCGGCCGGGCTCGGCGGGGAAGGAGGCTATAATGTCTTTCACCACCGGGAAGCTGAACCCGAGCGGCCGTAGCAACTCGTGCAAAACCAGCGTGGTAGCGGCCGTGCGCTGGAGCATGGCAATGTTGAGGTAGGTGACTTCCTCCTCAGTTCGTTGCGCTTGCGCGGCCGTGTCCTGCACGTAGCGACGCACGATTTCCTCGGCCCCGCCTACCCGTTCGGCCGTGAATTGCAGCGTCTGGTCGAGGTTGGGGTTGATTTCGCGCAGTACGGGCAGCACTTCTTGGCGCAGGCGGTTGCGCTGGTACACGGGACTGTCGTTGGAGGCATCTTCGCGCCAGATCAGGTGGTTTTCCACCAGATACTCGAACAGTTCGGGTTTGCCGATGCCGAGCAATGGGCGCACGAGGTAGCCGTTTTTGGGCGGAATGCCGTGCAGCCCTGCCAGGCCGGTACCGTGCGTGAGGTTGAGCAGCATGGTTTCAGCGGTGTCGCGCTGGTGGTGGGCGGTGGCTATGTAGGCTAAGCCTTGGGTTTGGCGCAGCCGCTCAAACCACTCGTAGCGCAGGGCGCGAGCGGCCATCTGCGTGGAAATTCCTTCCTGCTCGGCAAAGGCTTTGGTTTGGAAGAACTCGGCGAAGTAGGGAACGTCGTATTTCTTAGCCAGCTTGCGCACAAACTGCTCGTCGGCATTCGCTTCTTCGCCCCGCAGCCCAAAATGGCAGTGGGCAACAGCAAACTGCACACCTAGCCGGTGCAGCACATCGGCTAGCACCACCGAATCTTGGCCGCCGCTTACGGCTACCAGCAGCGGATCATCGGTGAGCGAGAAGAGGTGGTGTTCTTTGATGTACTGGCGAACTTGGTCGAGCATTTATAAAGCAGTAAAGCGAAAGACAAAAATACGGACGCCGCCTCATCGGGCGTTACGCATGTGAAATCTGACAAGGATGAATCTTAGAAAGAAAGAGTTTGGTTGGAATTCGAAGTCCTTTTCCTTCCGCCGGTCACAGTATGTGTTATTGATCATGAGCTGGACGCTGCTGCTAGCGGCCTGTGGCTTCGGCGCCAAGCCACTGCCCGCTGGCCAACAGCCCCTCGTTATCGGGCACGCTGGCTCCGGTTTCCTCACGCCGTTCAACCCGTTCAATCCGCTGCCACCAAGCAGCCTAGGCGGCATCGAGCAGGCCCTGGCCCGTGGTGCCGACGGCGTGGAAGTCGATGTTCAGCTCAGCCAGGACAGCGTGTTAATGCTGTACCACGACCAAAAGCTGGAGTCGATGACCAACGGCAGCGGCTGCATTTACGAGCAGCCAGCCGCGGCGGTGCAGCAACTGGAATACAAAGCCGGCTGGTTCTACGATCTGTGGCAGGACGAGCACCCCATCACGCTGCAACAACTGCTCGACAAGCTCAGCAAGCGCCCCACCTTGCCCTACCTGCACTTCGATCTGCACGAAACCAACGTTTGCAACCCCGAACAGCCGCTGGCCCGCGCGCCGGCCTTAGCGCGGGCGCTAGGAAAATTGTTGAAAAATTATTCTTGGCCGCCCGAACGGCTTTTGGTGCTTACCATCAACCAATCCTCGTTGGCCGCCTTGCGCCAGGTGCTGCCCAACACGCCGCTAGGGCTGGAAATAACCGATGATTTCGAAGGGCAGTTGCAAGTGGCGAAAGCAGAAAAAGTACAGGCTATTGTGGTGAAGAAAGATATTATTACGCCGGAAAATACGGCGCAGGCGCACGCAGCAGGTCTGCAAGTTGTTACGTTTGGAGGTCGTGCCCAAAGCACCGTCCAACGCCTCATTGATTGCCAACCCGATGCCATTGAAGTCGACAACGTGCCCACCATGCTCACACTGCTAGGCCGGAAGTAACCCCTGGTCCTGGTGTAGCGCGAAGCCGTTGCTTCGCGTATCGGGGAACGAGTAGAAAAGCACCGCATCCATGGCCGTTGCGCAACGACACGCGGAGCAACGGCTTCGCGCTACATCCTGCCTTCCGACGCGGGGTCATATTTCATACCTTTGCCTTATAATGCCCTTATCTAGATTTCTTTTCCTGTTTTTATTGGTTTGGCTTCCTCTGCTAGCTACTGCTCAGCGCAAGCCAGCCGCCCAACCCACGCCTCCCAAAGGCCAACGAATCGAGCTGCTGCCCGGCACGCAGCAATTGGAAGGAGGCAAGTTCAACGGCGTTGAAATCCGCAAGCTGCTGGGTAATGTGAGCTTCCGGCAAGGCACCACGCTGCTCTACTGCGACTCGGCGTATCAGTACATCGGCAGAAACGATCTGGAAGCGTTCAGCAACGTGCGCATCATCCAGAATGATACCATCACCATCACCGGCGACCGAGCCACTTACAATGGCGATACCCGCAAGGCCCGCATGATTGGCAACGTGACCATGCGCGACCCCCGCATGACGCTCACCACCGATCTGCTCGACTACGACCTGAATACCAACCTGGCTTACTACAGCACTGGCGGCCACATCGTCGACCCCGAAAACACGCTGGACAGCCAGTATGGCTACTACAACACTACCAGCAAGGTGTTCAGCTTCAAGCGCGACGTCAAACTGGTAACCAAGGACAACACCATCGACACGGATACGCTGCAATACAATACCGTATCAAAAGTGGCGTACTTCTTCGGTCCCACGCGCCTAACGGACCGGCAAAACCAGACCCTGTACGCCGAAAACGGGGTGCACAACACCATTACGGGGGTATCCACGTTTCAGCGGAACGCCAAGATCGAAACGCCCAACTACCTGCTCACCGGCGACAAGCTGGTATACGATCAAGCCCAAAAGTACGGCGTAGCGACTGGGCACGTCTCGATGACCTCGAAGAAAGACAATGTGGTGATACGCGGCGACGTAGGGCGTTATTGGCGGCTGCAAGGCCGCGTGAAAGTGTACGGCTCACCGGTGATGCGCAACATATCGGGTAAGGACACGCTGTACTTAGCAGCCGACACCCTTATCAGTCAGGAAGGTAAAGCGCCCCTCAGTAATGCCGGGGTGATTTATGCCTTCCCGAAAACCAAAATCTTCCGCACCGACTTGCAGGGCCGTTGTGACTCGTTGACTTACAACCGGCTGGATTCCATCATCTACCTCAACAAGAACCCCATCCTCTGGAACAACAAAAACCAGCTTACCTCCGACAGCATGGAAATTCGGCAGCGGAAGGGCAAAGTTGACCAGATGCGGCTTTATGCCAAAGCTTTCATCATTGGGCAGGATACGCTGTTGAACTTCAACCAGGTGAAAGGCCGCCGAATGATAGCCTACTTCCAAGGCAACTCCATAAAAAAAGTGGACGTGCTTGGCAACGCCGAGAGCCTCTACTATGCTCTTGATGGTGACACGGCCGTGAGTGGCATGAACAAAGCCTTGTCGGCTACCATGGTCATGCGCTTTGCGGAAAGCAAACTGCAAACCATTAGCTTCCTAACCAACCCTGATGCCAGCTTTATTCCGCCTCATGAGTTGAAGCCCGCAGACGAGAAACTGAAAGATTTCAGCTGGCGCCCTACGGAACGCCCTACGCGCCGAGCAGTGTTAGGCAAGCACTTTGCGTTGCCAGCGAAAGTTAAACCCAAAGCGAAGCCGAAGACCAAGTCGAAAGCGAAAGTGGTATCGAAAACCAGTCCGAAGTTGAAAGCTAAAACGGTTTCCAAACCAGCGGCGGCAGCGGTTACGCCTGCCAAAAGCGCAGTAGCTCCGCTGCCCACCCAAAAATAGCACGCCGCTGGCTTTGTCAAGATAGCCCGTGGTTACCATGCCGCCAACAAGCAACGATTTACCAGTTCAATGATTCAGGCAGAATCCGTTACCTTTGCGCCCCTTATGCATTCATTCCGCCCAACACTTTTTGTTCTCCTGTTAAGTACGTTGCTACTTGGCTCCTGTACTGGCTACCAAAAGCTGCTTAAGAGCGGCGACGTGAACAAGAAGTACGAAGCCGCCATCAAGTACTACGACAAAGGCGACTTCTTCAAAGCTGGCACGCTGCTCGAAGACCTGGTGCCGCTCTTAAAAGGCCGCCCAGAAGCAGAGAAGGCGCAATTCTATTTCGCCAATACCAACTTCCGTCAGCGTAACTACACGCTCAGCTCGTACTACTTCAAGTCGTTTGCCGACACGTACCCGAACTCGACCTACGCCGAGGAAGCGTCGTTTTTGCAAGCGAAGTCCCTTTTCCGCGACTCGCCCGAGTATGAACTGGACCAGACCAACACGTACTCTGCTCTGGAAACGATACAGGAGTTCTTGAACCGCTACCCAAGCAGCAAATTCCGCCCTGAGGCCGAGAATATGTCGCAGGAATTGCAAAAAAAGCTGGAGAATAAAGCATACCAAGGGGCTAAGCTCTACTACGACCTGCGCTACTATCAGTCGGCGGTAGTGGCTCTCACTAATTTTCAGCAGCAATTTCCCGCCTCGGCCTTCAACGAAGAAGCCGAGTACTTGAAAATCAGTGCGCAGTATGATCTAGCCCGCGAAAGTGTGCCAGAAAAGCAGCGCGAACGGTATTTAGAGGTAGTAGCTTTCTATCAGCACTTTGTGGACACGTTTCCGCAAAGCCGGAACTTGAAAACCGCTGAACGGATGTACACGGATGCTACCGCACAAATCGCTAAGCTCAAGCCTAAAGACGCCGCGGCGGCAAATTAATTTCAACTAGTTGTCTGGTAGGTTCAGGTTGTTGAGCGGAGCACTAAGTATTCAATCAACGGTTAGCACTGACTGCCAATCAACTATTCAACAGGTAAACAACTAAACCATCAACTCATGAAGACCCCAAGCAACGTTTCTGCGTCTATTGTAACGCGCAACATGTCGGAATTCGCTGCCGAAACGGGCAACGTATACGAGTCTATTGCGGTTATTTCGAAGCGTGCCAACCAGTTGGCTGTTAAGCTGAAAGAAGAACTAAACGGTAAATTGGCCGAGTTTGCCACCACAGTCGACAATCTGGAAGAGGTATTCGAGAACCGGGAGCAGATTGAAATTTCCAAGCACTACGAGCGCCTGCCCAAGCCTACTAACCTCGCCATCGAGGAGTTCTTGGAAGGCAAAGTGCATTACCGCACGCCGGCAGAAGAGGAAACGCCGAGTGCCCCTAAAGCCGAATAAACGGTACTAGGTTACTACTGAGGCCGTCCTGCTGCGCTTGCCGAAGCTGGACGGCCTCTCTTTTTGTGCTATATCCTTTAGAACTGTAATGTCTTCATTGCTGGAGAGCCGCAAGATTTTGCTTGGAGTTTGCGGGAGTATCGCGGCCTACAAAGCTGCGCCTTTGGTGCGGCTGCTGACGAAGGCCGGCGCCGAAGTACAAGTGATTCTGACGGCCTCGGCTACGGCCTTTGTTACACCGCTTACTCTAGGTACGCTCTCCAAACGGCCCGTGCTTCAAGGCTTCCTGAAAGACGAACAAGCCGGTGAGTGGCACAATCATGTGCACCTAGGATTGTGGGCCGACCTACTACTCGTCGCGCCGGCTTCGGCCAATACCGTGGCGCACTTTGCCCACGGCCTCTGCGATTCCCTTTTGGATGCGGTGTACCTCTCGGCCCGCTGCCCGGTAGTGCTGGCCCCTGCCATGGACCTGGATATGTATGCTCATCCTGCCACCACTGCCAACCTGGCGCGGTTGCGTTCCTACGGCAACACCATCCTCGATTCGCCCACTGGCGAACTAGCTAGTGGCCTTTCTGGCCCGGGCCGTATGTTGGAGCCCGAGGACATTGTGGCAGCACTAAGTGAACTGAGAATTAAGAATAAGGACTGAGAAATTTGCTGCTGAACTCGGCAAGTGTAGCTAATGGCGCTAGGTTTGTGCGCCGCGCGCCGGTAATTTCTTGTTTATTCTGCTTCATTCTTCAGTCAACAACTTATGCGTGTTCTCGTCACGGCTGGCCCCACTTACGAACCTATTGACCCAGTGCGCTTTATCGGCAACCATAGCACTGGCAAAATGGGGTACGCGCTGGCCGAAGCATTTGCTGCCGCTGGAGCCGAGGTGATACTTGTTAGCGGACCAACCAACTTGCCGGACCCCACGCACCCACTCATTCAGATCCAGCGGGTGGAAACCGCCGACCAGATGTATGCGGCGGCAGTAGCAATAGCCCCCGCGGCCGATGTATGGGTATTTGCGGCGGCGGTGGCTGATTACAAGCCCGCACACGTAGCCGCAAACAAGATCAAGAAGGAAGGGGATACGCTCACGCTCGAGTTGATTAAGAACGTAGACATTGCTGCTACTCTGGGAAAAACCAAACGGCCCGAACAATTTTCGGTGGGTTTTGCGTTGGAAACCAACAACGAGGAAGCAAACGCCCGCGAGAAGCTGCACCGCAAAAATTTCGACTTGGTGGTGCTCAATTCGCTGCGCGACGCCGGCGCTGGTTTCCGCGTTGATACCAACAAAGTGACCCTACTGAATGCCCAGGGCGAAATACTTATCTTTGAAGTGAAGCTGAAAGCCGCTGTGGCCCACGATATTGTTCAAGCTGTTCTTGCCCGCCTGCCCCGTGAAGCATAATTCTCTGTTGTCCGTTTTGGTTGTTCTAGTTTTCCTGCTTTCGGCGCGCGCCAGCCAAGCCCAGGAAATATTGGCGGAAGTGCGCGTTACCACCGAAAACGTGACCATCGCCGACCAGCAACTGGTGCAGCAGATGCAGAATGACATTCAGAATTTTCTGAACACAAAATCCTTCAGCAGCCAAACCTACCGTCCGGAAGAGCGCATTCGAATGCGGATGTTTGTTGGCATTACCGCCATTCCCCAAAACGGCCAGTACGTAGCTACTACCCGCATCGTCACGACGCGGCCCGTGTACGGTACCGGTTACGAAACGAATTTGTTGAGCTTCACCGACCGCAACTTCAAATTCAACTATTCGCCGCAGAACCCAATTGATTACTCGGAAAACACGTTCGTCGGCAACCTCTCGTCGTTGCTGACATTCTACGCTTATATCGCCATCGGGCTCGACCAAGACAGTTTCGCGCGGCTGGCCGGCTCGCCCTACTACGACCGTGCCCGCAACGTGCTTCAGAACGCCGCCTCCCAAACTGTAACCAATGAGTCGGACGAGGCTTGGAAGGACGGCCAGACGCGCAACCGCTATTGGTTGCTTAACAACCTGCAAGATCCTCAGTTAGAAGCTATTCGTACGGGCAGCTACGCCTACTATCGCCAAGGCCTCGACGTTTTTATTGAGAAGCCAGATGACGCCCGCACGAGCATTTTCACGGCTTTGCAGGGGGTGCAAGCGGCCGCAACGCGGCGCCCTGGCACCCTGTTAGCCCGTGCTTTCTTCGATACTAAGGCCGACGAAATTGCCAATATCTTCCGAAGCGGTAATGATATGCAGCAAAAGCAAAACTTAGCTAATTTACTTTCCGAAGTAGATCCTACCAATTCGGCCAAGTATCAAGCTATGCTCAAACAGCTATAGCCCCTCTTCTGCTCAACTGTCCTTCCGTGCAGGAGGAAGCTGAGGAAAAGATGTTTAACGATAATACTCAGCTTCCTCCTGCGCGGAAGGACAGTTACGGCAAAGGGATAACTAAAAAATTCATAAAAACTTGATGCGAATATAGTTGGCATAAACCTAAAGTAATTAGTAGGTTTGTAAAACCCGTCTTGTCTGGCATAGCCAGCGCGGCGGGTTTCTTGTTTGTCAGCTATGGCCGCTGCCGGCCTTTATTTACTAGTATGCTGGTTGATCTTCGCATCCGCAATTACGCTCTGATTGAGCAGCTGGAGCTGCGGCCCTCAGCGCTCCTCAATATTATAACCGGCGAAACCGGGGCCGGTAAATCCATTATGCTCGGGGCCATTGGCCTGCTGCTCGGCAACCGCGCCGACTCGCGCATGCTCTTCGATACCGAGAAGAAGTGCGTTATCGAGGGGCAATTCGATATTTCCAGCTATCAGCTCCAAGACATATTCGAATCCGAGGACCTCGACTACGATACGCAGTGCATTCTGCGCCGCGAAATCAGTCCGGCGGGCAAGTCGCGGGCCTTTGTGAACGATACGCCCGTGACGCTGGAAACGCTGCGGCACATCGGCGCCAACCTGATGGATATTCACTCGCAGCACGATACGCTGCTGCTCGGGGATGCCGTGTTTCAGCTCAACCTGTTGGACTTGTATGCCGGCTTGATACCCGCGCGGGGACAATATAGCAGCGCCTACCGCCAGTACCGCAAGCTGGAAGCCGACTTGAAGTCGTTGGAAGATCAGGTAGCACAGGCCAACAAAGAGCTTGATTACCACAGCTTTCTGCTAAACGAGCTGGAAGAAGCCCGCCTCGACAACGAGCAGCAGGACGAGCTAGAGCAAGAAGTGAAGCAACTCGAACATGCCGAGGAAATCAAGTTCAAGCTCACGCACGCGCTGCAAAGCCTGAGCGAAGGCGAGTATTGTGCCAACAGCAGCCTGAAAGACGCCGCCATTCTGCTCGGCCAGATAGCGCCCTACGCCGACATTTTTCGTGACCTAAAGCAGCGCCTCGACAGCTGCCTAATCGAGATAAATGACATTGCCGCCGAGGCCGAAGCCGCCGAGCGCCGCACTGAGGGCGACCCTGCCCGCATTGATGAGCTGCAAGGCCGCCTCAACGTCATCTACAAC
This sequence comes from uncultured Hymenobacter sp., assembly GCF_964242765.1. Taxonomy (NCBI): domain Bacteria; kingdom Pseudomonadati; phylum Bacteroidota; class Cytophagia; order Cytophagales; family Hymenobacteraceae; genus Hymenobacter; species uncultured Hymenobacter sp. Next base: position 6,207 of record NZ_CAXTBM010000094.1, on the reverse strand, counting down.
TTGCAGCGCAAGCACCAAGTGCGCGACATAGTAGCGCTGCTAACCGTGCGTGAGGAGCTGCGCGACAAGGTTGGTTCGGTACTGAACCTTGATAAGCAGATTTCCCGTGTGCGGCGCGATGCTGATGGGGCCTTGGCTACCGCTACCAAACTAGCCATCCGGCTGTCGGAATCGCGCCGCAAGAGCTTTCCAAAGTTCGAGAAAGAACTGGTGGCCTTGCTGGCCGATTTGGGAATGCCCAACTCGCGCATTGTGGTGCAGCATCAGGCCGGACCACTGGCCGCTAGCGGCATGGATGTTATCAGCATCCTCTTCACGGCCAACAAAGGGGCACAGCCTCAAACGCTCAGCAAAGCTGCGTCAGGCGGGGAATTCTCGCGCCTGATGCTGTGCATCAAGTACATGCTAGCCGATAAAACGGCCCTCCCAACCATCGTATTCGACGAAATTGACACGGGTATTTCCGGGGAAATAGCGGTGAAAGTGGGCCGTATGATGCAGCAGATGGCGCAGAAGCACCAGCTGATTGCTATTTCGCACTTGCCGCAGATGGCCGCTGCTGGCGACACGCACTACTTCGTGTACAAGCAAGACCGCGCCGACCGCACGGTGAGCTGCATCAAGATGCTGAACCTAGACGAGCGCATCAGCGAAATTGCCCACATGATTGCCGGCGCTAATCCAAGCCAACATGCTTTTCAGAGTGCCCGCGAACTGCTGGCTATGCGCGGTGAGGAATTAGTAGGATAAGAGAAATTGAAAATGTTGTTCCGACCGGCGGAAGGAATCAGGTAATAGCTCTTGAAGCGTACCCGAATTCCTTTCGCCGGTCGGAATGACATTTTTTTGCCTCTTTTGTAACTCCAACTACTCTCATCTGCTCAACTACTTTTTCCCCATATGTCCAACAACCTACTTGCTGGCAAGGTCGGCATCATTTCCGGTGCGCTCAACGAAGAATCCATTGCCTGGAAAGTGGCATTGAAAGCGCACTCCGAAGGCGCCCGGTTTGTGCTCACAAATGCGCCGTTAGCCATGCGTATGGGCGAAATCAACCGCCTCTCCGAGCAGTGCAACGCCCCCATCATTCCGGCCGATGCTACCTCGATGGAAGATCTGGAGAAGCTGTTCAGCGGCGCGCAGGAGCACCTCGGCGGCAAACTCGACTTCGTGCTGCACAGCATAGGCATGAGCGCCAACATCCGTAAGGGTAAGCACTACGGCGAGCTAAACTACGAGTGGTACCAAAAGACGCTGGACGTGTCGGCGCTGTCGTTCCATAAGATGCTGGCCGTGGCCGAGAAGCAGGACGCCCTCAACGAATGGGCTTCGGTGGTAGCGCTAAGCTACATTGCCGCCCAGCGCGCCTTCCTCGACTACACCGACATGTCGCAGGCCAAAGCGGTGCTCGAAAGCATTGCCCGCAGTTATGGACAGCGTCTAGGCAAGCTCAAGAAAGTGCGCGTTAACACCATTTCGCAGTCACCCACCAAAACTACGGCCGGCACCGGTATCAGCGGCTTCGATGCTTTTTACGAGTATGCCAACCGACTCTCGCCACTTGGCAATGCTCCGGCCGAAGCCTGCGCGGACTACTGTGTTAGCTTGTTCTCGGACCTGACCCGCTACGTGACCATGCAGAACCTCATGCACGATGGCGGCTTCAGCACCACCGGTATTTCCGAGGAAATTGTGGAGTTGATTACGAAGGCTAATTCGTAGGTTGCCCATTTATTTGAAAGTAAAAAGCCCGGCCATCTGGTCGGGCTTTTTGCTTTCCATCAAGCTTAAAACAAGCTTCTATTTCTTGATTAACGCTACTTCCTTGGTTTGCACCATTATGGTGTCTTTGCTGCCAAGCTGGGTAGGCAAGGAAGTGTTGAACGTGTTCCACTCATTGTTGTAAGCCGAAGAGCAGCCCCCAAAATTTCCGTAAGCAAGAACCGCCCAGCTCATAAGGGTCAGAACGGGCTTGCCGTTTTTGAGGGTAAGCACCCGAGTCTCTCGCCCGGTGCAATAGGAACCTGAGTAGCCACTAGCGTGTGAAACCGCTTGCCAGTTGAGCTCCGGATACACGGTTTTAATCTTGTCACCTAGTTCAGCACAATGATTACTTGGGCCGTCGGTTGTTTTGAAAAAGCTCGATTCGGCAATGGTAGTTAGCGTCAACTGCTCTTGGGTTCTTGCCGTTATTTCAGTTTCAATAACCGTAGCACTCTGGTTAGGCTGCTTGAACGACAGCGTAACTTTATCGGCAGGCTGGAAGCGCAATTCTATAGAGCTGCTGTCGGGGATAGTTTGCTTTGCAAATAGAAAGTACTCTTCTGCATGCCTCCGTTTGATAAACGATTTAATGGCTTGCTGATCAGTTATCCGCCGTCCGCCAGTCGTGTAGAGTTGAATGGGACTCGGTACTATGGTATTGCTGGTTTCATAGCTGCCTTCTAGTTGAATGGTAGGCTCCGGGTCTTTCTCGCAGCTAGTGAGTAGAGCAAGAAGAGATACTCCGATAGATAAACGTTTGAACATAAAGGGTAGAATAGAAAAGCTGTTGGCTAGTAGAAGAATATTATACAACAGCAAAGGTAGAGTATTATATAACTATTTATGGCTAATATGCCTTTAAATAGTTATTGCCGTTGTTTAGGAAAGGATTATAGAAATTTATGATTGGATCAACGGTAGCGTTTTTAAAAGCAGCATAGAGGTATAATAGTATTTGCTGAGTTGAGTTGAAGTAAGGTAATAGACGTAAGGTTCGTTGGCGCAGTAGCCTAAAAACGACAAGCTCGGCTGCATCCTGCTAGGGGTTGGTGCGTAGGAAAAGGGCCGATCATACACTCACCTCCGGCCTTCCTAGCTTATGCCCAAAATCTTCAGTGACCCCAAACTCGACAGCACCTTGGACGTGCTGCGCGAAGGCTATACCTTCTTATATGACCGCAACCGTGAATTTGACACCGACATATTTCAGATTCGTTTGATGGGCATGAAGGCGATATGCCTGCACGGACCCGAGGCCGCCGAACTGTTCTATGACCCCGAGTATTTCATCCGGACTGGTGCTATTCCGCGGCGAGTGCAAACCACGCTGATGGGGCTGCACGCCATTCAGACGCGGGACAACGGGGTGCACCGCTGCCGCAAGGAGATGTTTATGTCGCTGATGGTAACGGAGAGCCGGCAGCGGCTGATGAGTTTGCTGGCCGAACAGTGGCAGCAGTATGCGCAACGGTGGGAGCAAGCAGACGAAGTGGTTTTGTTTCGGGAGGCGCAACAGATTCTGTGCCGGGCCGCTTGTACCTGGGCAGGAGTGCCGCTAGCAGAAGACGAAGTAGGACTCCGAGCCCGCGACTTCGGCGCAATGGTAGATGGTTTTGGCGGCGTTGGCCCGCGGCATTGGCGCGGCAAGCAGGCCCGTATGCGCACCGAAAAATGGATGCGTGGAATCATCCGAGACATTCGCTCCGGTGAATTGCAGCCCCGGCAAAGCACCGCTGCCCATACGGTAGCGTGGCACCGGGAGCCGGATGGCGAGCTGTTTGACGTGCAGATGGCCGCTATTGAGCTAATAAATGCAGTGCGGCCCATTGTGGCTATTGCCACCTACATCACCTTTGCTGCGGTAGCCTTGCACGAGTATCCGCCGTATCGGCAGCTGCTGCGCAACCCATCGGAAGACTATGCCGAGTTGTTTGTGCAGGAAGTGCGGCGCTACTTCCCATTTACGCCGTTCGTAGGAGCCATTGTCCGCGAAAATTTCACTTGGCATGACTTCGAGTTTCCGAAGGGAACTATGGTGTTGCTCGACGTGTACGGCACCAACCGCGACGCGCGGTGGTGGCAGGACCCGGAAGTGTTCTGGCCCGACCGATTTCGGCGGTGGCAAGACAACCCTTACGACTTTATTCCGCAAGGTGGTGGCGACTTCCTGACCGGCCACCGCTGTGCCGGCGAGTGGATTACGATTGAAGCTATGAAGCAGGCCGTGCATTTTCTTAATGAAGGCATCACTTACAACGTGCCACCACAAGATTTGCGCTACGACCTGACCCGTATGCCTACGCTGCCAGCTAGTGGCTTTGTGATGCGTAATGTGCGTGTCACTGGTAAGCCCGCGCCTATCGTAACGCCTGTAAGCAGTTCAGCTCCTACTGGCGGATGTCCGTTTCATCATAGCTAGCAAGCAAGGCGGCCTCAACCTGAGCAATAACTTTCATGAGCGCACAGCGTTCGATAAGCTCGCCTATACTCAACGACGCTTTTAATCTGCTTAGTTAGAAACCCACCGTCATGCAGGAAACCAAAACACTTGAAGCGTTATTGAATACGCAGCAAAAAAAGCTGGCCTTCTTCCAGAACCTTGTGCTAATAGCCGCTGCCGATGGGCGGTTAGACAAAGAAGAGGGCCAGTTCTTGCTGCAAATTGGCAACCGGTTGTCCCTTACTTATGAGGACGTGCAGCCCATCGTCGATAATCTAGGCGTACTAAGCTTCATTGTACCTGCTGAAGGCCTCCAAAAAACGCTTGAGTTACAAACCTTGGTGCAAATGATGCTACAAGACGGCCAAATTGACCCGCGCGAATACGGCTTGTGCATGGAGTACGCCAACCGTATCGGCTACAGCAAAGGTATTTTCGACGATATGGTGGCCCAACTGACCGGCGGCACGCCAGACTCCGGCCGTAATGCGGCCACGGTTAGCTGAATTGGGGTGCAGCCTGATCCGGCCTTCTACCTGACAGGGGCCGGATCAGCTTTCGTTTTCAACCAAAATATCTTCTTGCGTGGTGCCCTCGTAGGAATCAGCGTATTTGAAATCATCCAGCCAATACGCAGAGCTAATCACCTCAAAAACAGCAATCTTTTCTTCCCGCTTGATAGGATGCAATTGCCAGATAATAGCTGGAGCTTCGGGGAAGCTAGTGCCATCTAGTTGCTCATGAAACAAGCGCTTAAGCAGCGTGTTATCGGGCATGCCTTGGGCCAGCAAGCGTAGCAACGGCGCCTGCGGGTGCGTGTCGAAAAGGGCTAGGTCTTCGGGGGTAGTAGCAGTGAGTTGCACCTGAAACTGCACGGCCTCGGCGCGTGGAAATTTGCCGTTGTAGGCTTCATAGAGCAGCTGAGTGGCTTTGTAGAAGCCTTCGTGCTGCTCAAGCTTTGGATTTTCCTCCCATAGCTTTTCGGTGAGCATTTGGTGCGCCAGGTTTTCGATTTGGCCGGCATTGAGCTGGTCGGCAAACAAATAGCCCAATACCAGTTGCGCGGCCTCGGCAGGCTCTAGGTCGGTGAGGGCCATCAAGCACATAGCTTTCAATTCGCTCGGCTCTATTTCGTCGGGATTCTCGTAGCCAGTTTCGAGCAGTAAGCTTTTGAAGTCTTGGTTTTGCCAGGAATTCGGCAGTTCGGTGAGGGTATCAAAGGAGAGGCGTTCTACGGTGAAGTTCTTCATGGTTGTGTTTGCTGATGTTCGGCTAAGTAGTAGCCTTGGGAGGCGGCAGGGCTGTACCCTGCTAAACTGTTTACGGCTGAGTTACGCAAACACCCATCCTATCCGATAATAAAGCTTGCCACTGTAAGACCAGTAGTACCATGACCCGAGCACTACTCAGGCACTAATGCAGCTGTAGCCTATGGTGTTGCGGCTGGCTAGTTGTTTGTGAACCGGCGGCCAGTTTGTTCGGCGCATTGCCAGATAGTGGGGTCTGACAGCAGGCTAGTTGTGCTTGCGAGGTAAACCTTGGAACGAAGGCGGCTACTTGTTGCCCGCTGATGGTTTGGTTGTCTGTCTTAGTAAATCACGTTGCAAAGTGCAACATCATTCAACTTCTTTATGAACATCGAGCAAGCCTACAATTCGTGGGCCGACACCTACGACTCGGTCCCCAACAAAACGCGCGACCTAGAAGCCCACGCCATTCGAACCGTTTTGCACGACGTGAACGTCTTGGAAATAGTGGAGCTAGGTTGCGGCACTGGCAAGAACACGGAGTGGCTGGCGACCAAGGCGGCCCATGTCACGGCCGTTGATTTCTCGGCGCAGATGCTCGGCAAAGCCAAAGAGAAGTTGCAACTCCCTGCCGTAACGTTCCAGCAAGGTGACATCACCAAGCCCTGGCATTTTGTTGATAAGCCGGCGGATATTGTTACGTGTAGCCTTATTCTGGAACACATTCAGGACCTGAATTTTGTGTTTGCCCAAGCC
>NZ_CAXTBM010000093.1:0-16162 GCF_964242765.1 uncultured Hymenobacter sp. | reverse complement strand
GCAGGCCCTGGAGAACCTACCTGAAGGCCCATACCACGCCGATGCGCCGCACTTCTACCTGCCTCCCAAGCAGGCCGTGTACCAGAACATGGAGGCGCTCATCTATCACTTCAAAATCATCATGGGCGAAATTGACGCTCCGGTTGGTGAAGTGTACCATAGCGTGGAAGGTGGCAACGGCGAGCTAGGCTTCTACTTGGTTTCCGATGGTGGCCGCACGCCATACCGCCTGCACTTCCGCCGTCCGTGCTTTATCTACTACCAAGCCTACACGGAAATGGTAGTGGGTCAAACCCTCTCCGACGCCATCGTGACGCTGTCGTCGATGAACGTAATTGCTGGCGAGCTGGACGCGTAGTTTTTGTTGATTTCAAGTACCTAAATGGAGACAACGAGCGTCAAGCCGCAATTTTCTGAAGCTGCCAAAGCCGAGATTGAGCGCATCTGTAAGCAATACCCTGGTGACCGTCGCAAGTCGGCGCTACTACCAGTACTGCACATCGCGCAGGCCGAATTTGGTGGTTGGGTTAGCCCGGAGGTGCAGGACATAGTGGCCGAGGTTATCGGTATCAAGCCGATTGAGGTATACGAGGTATCATCTTTCTACACCATGTTCAACCTCAAGCCGGTAGGTAAGCACGTGTTGGAAATCTGCCGTACGGGCCCCTGCATGCTGCGCGGCTCCGACGAGCTGACGCAGCACTTGGAGCGCATCACCGGCGCGAAAGTAAATGGTGCTACGTCTCCTGATGGCCTTTTTACGCTCAAGGAAGTGGAGTGCCTAGCTGCTTGCGGCTTTGCTCCTATCGTGCAGGTTCGGGAGAAGTATTACGAGCAGCTTCATACCCCCGAGGCTGTAGATGCCATGCTTACCGAGCTGCGCAACCAGGTGCACCGTCCGGCTTTGCCGTGGGAAGAAACCGGCTTGCCGAACGCAGTGGCTAACAATTAACGTCTTTCAGCCAACCGCTACAACCTATGGGACGCAAACTGCTGACCGAACATATTAACGTTGAAGGCATCGACACCTTTGAGGTGTACCGCAAACATGGCGGTTACCGCTCGGTGGAAAAAGCGCTGAAGACGATGACCCCAGATGAGGTGGTGGAAGAAGTGAAGAAGTCGGGCCTACGTGGGCGCGGCGGCGCTGGCTTCCCTACCGGTATGAAGTGGAGCTTCCTGGCCAAGCCAGAAGGTGTACCACGCTACCTCGTCTGCAACGCCGACGAATCGGAGCCCGGTACTTTCAAAGACCGCCAACTGATGTCGAAACTGCCGCACTTGCTGGTAGAAGGCATGATTACGAGTTCGTACGCGCTTGGCGCGAACACCTCGTACATCTACATCCGCGGCGAGTTGTTGTACGTGCTGCGCATTCTGGAAAAAGCCATTGCAGAAGCATATGCAGCTGGTTTCCTCGGGAAAAACATCTTGGGTTCGGGTTACGACCTAGACCTATTTGTGCATCCCGGTGGCGGCGCTTATATCTGCGGCGAAGAAACTGCCCTGCTGGAATCGTTGGAAGGCAAGCGGGGCAACCCGCGCAACAAGCCGCCATTCCCGGCTGTGCAGGGCCTCTACGCCCGCCCAACGGTGGTGAACAACGTGGAATCTATTGCGGCCGTGCCGGTTATCGTGAACGATGGCGGCGAGGAATACGCGAAGATTGGCGTTGGCCGGAGCACGGGCACCAAGCTGTTCTCGGCTTGCGGCCACCTCAATAAGCCCGGCATTTACGAAATCGAGTTGGGCTTGCCAGTCGAAGAGTTTGTCTACTCTGATGAATACTGCGGCGGTATTTGGAAAGGCCGCGACTTGAAAGCTGTAGTAGCTGGTGGTTCGTCCGTTCCGATTCTGCCCAAAGAGCTGATCCTGAAAACGGCTGCTGGTGAGCCTCGCCTCATGAGCTACGAGTCACTTTCGGATGGCGGCTTCGTGACGGGTACTATGCTTGGCTCGGGTGGCTTCATTGCCATGGATGAGACGACCTGCATTGTGCGCAACACCTGGAGCTTCTCCCGTTTCTACCACCACGAGTCGTGCGGACAATGCTCGCCTTGCCGTGAGGGTACGGGCTGGCTGGAAAAAGTGCTGCACCGTTTGGAGCACGGCCACGGCCATATGGAAGACATCGACTTGCTGGTGAGTGTCGCCAAGCAAATCGAGGGCAATACCATTTGCCCACTCGGGGAAGCCGCTGCTTGGCCGGTGGCCGCTGCTGTGCGCCACTTCCGCGACGAGTTCGAGTGGCACGTTACCCACGCCAAGGAAGCCGCCCAACCCGGCGCGGTGTACCAAGGCAAAGCAGTGCTGGCTTAGATTTTACCTGTCATACTGAGGAACGAAGCATCTTATCAGTGCTACGTTCCTCAGGTTTACTAATACTGCGGTGCGGACGTGATAAGGTCCTTCGCTCCGCTCAGGATGACAAATCTGAATAATGGCTAAAATAACTTTCGACGGCATCGAGGTGGAAGTTCCGGACGGAACGACCATCCTCAACGCAGCCCGCCAAATCGGTGGTAGCATTGTGCCCCCGGCCATGTGCTACTACACGCCGCTGAAGGGCTCGGGTGGCAAGTGCCGCGCTTGCCTGGTGCGTGTAGCGGCTGGCTCAACCAAAGACCCACGTCCGATGCCTAAGTTGGTGGCGTCGTGCGTAACGCCTGTTCAGGATGGCATGGTGGTTGAAAACACCAAATCAGAGCAGGTACTGGATGTGCGCAAAGGCATTGTGGAAATGCTGCTCATCAACCACCCGCTAGATTGCCCCGTGTGCGACCAGGCCGGTGAGTGTGACTTGCAGAACTTCGCCTTCGAGCACGGCGTGTCCACGACCCGTTACCGCGAGGAGCGCCGCACGTTCGAGAAAATCGACATCGGCCCGCTCATTCAACTGCATATGACGCGCTGCATCCTGTGCTACCGCTGCGTGTACACCGCCGATCAGATTTCGGAAGGCGGCCGCGTACACGGCGTGCTTGGCCGCGGCGACGCTGCTGAAATCGGTACGTATATCGAGAACATCATCGATAACGACTTCTCTGGCAATGTCATCGACGTATGCCCGGTAGGTGCCCTCACCGACAAAACCTTCCGCTTTAAGCAGCGCGTGTGGTTCACGAAACCCGTGAATGCGCACCGTGACTGCCCGAAGTGCAGCGGCAACGTAACGCTTTGGTACAAAGGCAAAGACGTGCTCCGCGTGACGGCTCGTAAAGACCAGTACGGCGAGGTGAAGGAGTGGATTTGCAACGAATGCCGCTTCGACAAAAAAGAAACAGCAGACTGGACCATCGAAGGACCGGCACATATCGACCGTTCTTCGGTAATTTCGGCCAACCACTACGAGCTGCCCGTGCTCAACCAGTCGGTAATAGCCGACTTGCCCGAAAGCACACAGCGCGACCTAGAAAAGAATCCTCCACTAAAGTTAGGGTAAGCGAGTTGCCGGTTTAGGGCCACAAGTTGCCAGTTAAGCAACGTTGTGGCTCGTGAAAGCTGGCAATTGGTAACTGACAATTATCAACTAAAATGATTGAACTACCCACCCTAGGTTGGCAATCCATCGTCATCTTCGTTGTGTTCGCGCTTTCGTTGCTGATAGCAACGTACTGCACGTACGCGGAGCGCGTTATTGCGGCCTTCTTGCAAGACCGTGTAGGTCCGGACCGCGCAGGCCCTTACGGCCTAGCACAGCCATTGGCCGACGCCGTGAAGATGTTCACGAAAGAAGAGTTTTTCCCTGGCGGTGCCAACAAGGCGCTGTTCGTGTTTGGGCCCTGCTTGGCCATGATTACGGCCTTGATGTCGTCGGCGGTGATTCCGTTTGGCAACAACCTCAGCTTCGGCAACAACGCCTTTTTCCTGCAAGGAATCGAGGTGAATATTGGAATGCTGTGGGTATTCGGGGTGGTATCGTTAGGCGTGTATGGCGTGATGATTGGTGGTTGGGCTTCCAACAACAAATTCTCGCTGCTCGGCGCTATTCGGGCCGCCTCGCAAAACATCAGCTACGAACTCGCCATGGGCTTGTCGCTGATTGCGGTGCTGATGATTTCGGGCACGCTTTCGTTGCGCGAAATCACATTGCAGCAGTCTTCGGAAGGTGCTTTCGTATGGCAGGACATCTTCAACTGGAACATCATGAAGCAGCCTTTGGGCTTCATCATTTTCCTGGTGTGCGCCTTCGCTGAAACCAACCGTACTCCGTTTGACTTGCCAGAATGCGAAACTGAACTAGTAGGTGGCTACCATACCGAGTATTCGTCGATGAAATTGGGTTTGTACCTGTTCTCGGAGTACGTGAACATCTTCGTGGTTTCGGCCGTGATGAGCGTGTTGTACTTCGGTGGTTTCAACTTTCCTTTCCAATACGAGCTACGCGACTGGTTGGCTAGCAGCCAAGGCTGGGAATTGGCTTCGGCTCAAAACCTGATTACGGCGCTTGGAACTGTGCTGCTGTTCGGCAAGATCTTCGCCTTTATCTTCTTCTTCATGTGGATTCGCTGGACCCTCCCGCGCTTCCGCTACGACCAACTGATGCGCCTCGGCTGGACCATTCTGATTCCGCTGGCCGTTATCAACATCCTTATCACCGGCGGCCTCATCACGTTCGGGGTGATTAAGTAACTGAACTGACTCATGCAGCCTCTCACCAATAGAGCCAAGAAACTAGAAAAGAAGCCGATGACACTGGCGGAGCGGGCCTATTTGCCGGCTATCTTCCAGGGTCTGAGCATTACGATGCGCCACTTCTTCATGAAGAAGGCCACCGTACGGTACCCCGAAGAGGTACGTCCCTTCTCTCCTATCTTCCGCGGCCTGCACGTGCTCAAGCGCGACGAGCAAGGTCGGGAGCGGTGCACGGCCTGCGGCCTTTGCGCCGTAGCCTGCCCCGCCGAAGCCATTACGATGGTTGCCGGCGAGCGGAAAAAGGGTGAAGAAAGCCTTTACCGCGAGGAGAAGTACGCCATCAGCTACGAGGTGAACATGCTGCGCTGCATCTTTTGTGGCCTCTGCGAAGAAGCCTGCCCGAAAGCTGCCGTGTACCTTCAAGCCGACAAAATGGCCCCACCACGCTTCGAGCGCGACGAGTTCATCTATGGCAAAGACCGCCTCGTAGAGCCGGTTGATCCTACCAAACGTTCGGAGCGCGGCATCCAACTCACACCGGAGCAAGCCGAAGCTCTCCGCAACAAGATGGTCCAGCAACCGGCGTAACTACTACATTTGTTGTCCTAGGCAGAGCAAAAAACTTTGCAAGCTCAGGACAACAAAACATATCTGCAATGTCTCCACTCTTCCTCTTTCTGTCCTTCGTAGCCCTGCTAAGTGCGCTAGGTGTGGTGTTTGCCAAGAATCCAATACACAGCGTACTGTTCCTGATTCTGACATTCTTCTCGCTCTCAGGACACTACTTGTTACTGAATGCGCAGTTCTTAGCAGCCGTGAACATCATTGTGTATGCCGGCGCTATCATGGTGTTATTCCTGTTTGTGATTATGTTCTTAAACTTGAACATAGATACGGAACCGCACAAGCCCGCACTGGCCAAGATTGCGGCAGCTATAGCAGGTGGTTCATTGTTCCTCATCATGATTGCCGCTCTGCGCAATATCCAGCTACCGGCTGTGAACGAGGCCACTTTCAACTCGCAAATCGGGATGGTAGACAAATTGGGTTTGGTGCTTTTCACCGATTACAAACTGCCGTTCGAGTTAGCCTCTATTCTGCTACTAGTAGCCATGGTAGGCGCCGTAATGCTAGGCAAGCGCGAAACCGGAGAGCGAAATTTTTAATATACTGACTTCCTAGAAACGCAAACGGCCCCTGATGTATCAGGGGCCGTTTGCGTTTCTGTTTATACCGAGACTTTCTGTGGTTCTTCAGGTGGTGAGCGGCGCATCCAGGCGGGGCCGCTGCAAGTAGCATGCATTTTCTGGCGAAACTTCTCTTGTTCTTCAGGAGAGAGGCTAGCCATGCGAGACTCCATCTTTTCCCGCATCATTTTGCGGCGACGGCTCCAAGCTCCGGCGCGTCCGCCTTTGTTGAAGCCCCCGAACAAGATACGGGTCAGCAACAGTAAGCCTAAGGTTTGGGGGAACGTAATGAAGGGGCCGTGGAAAAGGGCAGGAACGAGCCAGTTCCAAAGGCTCATGGTGACAAAGCCAATAACGGCCACAAACAAGGCCGCCAAGAGAGCGAATTTAAGGCCGCGAAGCAGCCAGGAAGAGCGATTCATAATGTGGGGTTCTAAAAGCGTCGTACTGACGAAGGAAGCTTCTCGCAGGTATACAAATCATGGACCGTTCTGTGCGTTGGCATGCGAGAGGCTTCTACAAGCGCTGCGCAACGTGTTTTCTGGGAACGGATTAGTCGGTGAACAGTTCGGTGTAGAGTTTTTGCAGGCGCTTACGCAGGTGTTGAACGGCGTAGTGCTTGCGGGAAATTAGGGTTTTGAGCGGTACGCCCGTTTCCTCCTCCATTTCGCGGAAGGTTTTTTCTTCCAGTTCGTGCCAGATAAAGACTTCACGCTGGGCGGCGGGCAGTTCGGCCAGCGCGTCGGATAGGGCTTCCATCAGCGTCTCGCGGAGCAACCGGTTTTCCGGGGCATCGTCGGGGGCGGGCAGGATGTCGGCGAGCAGCAGAGAATTTTCCTCGTCGGCGGAGAAGTTGCGGGTTAGCTCGTCTTCGAGAGAAGTAGTTTTCTTGCGGCGGTAGAGGTCCGTGATTTTGTTGCGGGCTACGCGGAACAGCCAAGCCGCAGCTTGCTCTACCGGCTTGAGCACGCGGTAGCTTTCTACGAGTTCGGCAAAGACGTCTTGCAATACGTCTTCCGCCTCGGCGGGGTCGGGAATGCGGCGACGGATGAACTGCAGCAGCCGGCCGCGCTGGGCGCGTACAGCCTCCTGTATCTGCTGGTCCTGGTGGCCGGCCGTCATCGGTAGCGTCATGGTGAGGGGTAGCGTTTCCATTCTGCTAGCACAGACGAACGAAGCTGGAAAATACTTCATTATCACTGCACTTTTTGAAATACGCAGTTAGCGCCCCGTCTTGACTTCACCTTAGCACTAACTAGCTCTGTTGGCAGCCACTTCCATTATCTAGCCGCTTTGCCCCTTAAATACAGATTAAAAGCGCGCTTATCCTTGAGTTGCCAGAGCTTGACACCTGATTTAAGGGTGGCGTTTTCCGATTTTCAGGATACCTTTGCCAGCCCATTCACTACGGCTGCGCTTCGGCGCGCCGCTTCGTTTCGCCGTCAACCGCCCCGCATGGATCAGAACATACCGCAGGTTATTCAAACGGTTCCTCTTCAATACTACGTCTTCTTCGCCACGGCGCTTTTCGCCATTGGCGTGCTTGGGGTTCTCACCCGGCGTAATGCCATTATCATCTTTATGTGCGTGGAGTTGATGCTCAACGCCGTAAACGTGCTGCTGACGGCCTTCTCAGCTTACCGCTCCGACCCTAACGGGCAGGTATTCGTGTTTTTCATCATGGCCGTCGCCGCCGCCGAAGTGGCCGTGGGCTTGGCCATTATCGTCATGATTTACCGAAACCTGCAAAACACCGACGTCAATCTGTTAAATCGACTGAAGTTCTAAGTTGATGGCTGAGTAGCTATTCCATTATGTGGTAGGTCCATTCGTGACCGATCATTTAACTGGAAGGCTAGGCAGCCATTTAGCCATTACTATAGATGCAAGAAACCGTTCTACCTGCCGCCAGCGCCCCGTACTCTACTTTGCTGTACGTACTGATTCCGCTGCTGCCTTTCTTGGGCTTCCTCATCAACGGGCTGCTGAATAAGCGCCTCTCGGGCACGATGGCCGGCGTACTGGGCAGCGCCACGGTGCTGGGCTCGTTCCTGATTTCGGTGTTTCTGTTTCTGAATTTCCAGTACCAGTACACCGTCACGCTGTTCGACTGGATTTCGGTCGGCTCGATGCAGATTCCCTTCTCCTACCAAATCGACCAGCTGAGTTTGATTATGCTGCTGCTTGTGACGGGCGTCGGGTTCCTGATTCACGTGTACAGCATCGGCTACATGCACCACGACGAGAACGTGGGCAAGTTTTTCAGCTTCCTAAACCTGTTTGTGTTCAGCATGTTGGTGCTGGTGCTCGGGGCCAACTTCGTGATTCTGTTTATTGGTTGGGAAGGCGTGGGGCTTTGCTCCTACCTGCTCATCGGTTTCTGGAACAAGAACACCAACTACAACAACGCCGCCAAGAAAGCCTTCATCATCAACCGCATCGGTGACCTTGGCTTTCTGCTCGGCATCTTCTTGATTTATCTCACCTTCGACTCCGTTCAGTACGCTGAAGTGTTCCAGAAGGCCTCGGCCATGCAAATCGGCACGACCGTCGTAACGGCCATTACGCTGCTGCTTTTCGTGGGCGCCATGGGTAAATCGGCGCAGCTGCCGCTCTACACTTGGCTGCCCGATGCTATGGCCGGCCCTACCCCGGTATCGGCCCTGATTCACGCGGCGACTATGGTAACGGCGGGTATCTACATGATTCTGCGCGCCAACGTGCTGTTCACGCTTGCTCCGCACACGCTGGAAGTTATTGCCATTATTGGCGCGGCTACGGCACTGTTTGCGGCTACTATTGGTCTAGCCCAAAACGACATCAAGAAGGTACTGGCTTACTCCACCGTTTCGCAGTTGGGCTATATGTTCCTGGCGTTGGGCGTTATGGGCTACAGCACCAGCTTGTTCCACGTGTTGACGCACGCTTTCTTCAAGGCCCTAATGTTCTTGGGCGCGGGCTCGGTGATTCACGCCATGAGCAACGAGCAGGATATGCGTCGCATGGGTGGCTTGCGTAAGGCGCTGCCCATCACGTTCATCACCTTCCTGATTGGCTGCCTCGCCATTGCCGGCATCCCGCCTTTCTCGGGCTTCTTCTCGAAAGATGAAATCCTGCTGCACGCTTACGAGCACAGCAAGGTGCTGTACGCCATCGGCTTGTTCACGGCCTTCCTGACGGCTTTCTACATGTTCCGCCTGCTGTTCCTCACCTTCTTCGGCGAGTTCCGAGGTACCGAGGAGCAGCAACACCACCTGCACGAGTCGCCGGCTTCCATGACGCTGCCGCTTATCATCCTCGCTGTTCTGGCGGCAGTGGGTGGCTTTATGAACGCGCCGCTGGTGCTAGGCCGCGGCTACCTCGCCGACTATCTCGCGCCGCTTTTCACTTACTCGCAGCGCCTTAATCCAGCTGCTTTCAATGCTGAAGTTGACCACGCCACGGAATACATGCTCATCGGCCTCTCGGTGGGTGCCGGCGTGCTAGGCATCATCCTGGCATATGTGCAGTACGTGAGCCGCGGCGTACGTCCGGCCGAGGATGATGCGCAACGCTCGGCACCGGAAAACGTGGTCTACCACAAATACTACATCGATGAGCTGTACAATGCTTTGTTCGTGCGCCCGACCATGTGGTTTTCAAAGGTCTTTTATCAGCACATAGAGCAAGGTATTATCGACCCGATAGTGAACGGCTTTGGCCGCATCACCATGGGCGGCGGGCAGTTGCTACGCTTCGTGCAAACCGGCTCTGTGGAAACTTACCTTATTTTGATGGTCGTCGGAATTGTACTGGTACTGGCGTTGAACTTCGGCAAGTTTTAAATACCCGACACTAGACTATGAAGGGTACCCTGCTGTTTTTGAGAGATTTAGGAGGTAGTGAGCTAATGCTCATTATGTTCGTTGTTTTTCCAGTACTAGGCATTCTTCATTTTTTACCGTCCATCATAGGATTCAAACGCCCCGACAGGCTCCTAATCTTTCTTATTAATCTCTTGGCTGGCTGGTCAATTATTGGGTGGTTCGTTGCTCTGTATCTTGCCCTCCGAAAAGAGCTAGTCCCTAACTCTTTCTCATTTTCCACTGCTCCAGCAGGTACTTCAGCGCCTTTAGTTGCTGATGAACTAAGCAAGCTGCGTCACTTGCACAACCAAGGTGTGCTCACGGCAGAGGAATTTGAGCGTCAAAAGAACAACTTGCTTAGCTAATGCTCACAGTTCTCCTCCTACTCTGGCCCGTGGCGGCCGCCCTGCTACTGCACTTCTTCAAAGGCAGTGCTGCCCGGGTGGCAGCCTTTGGCGCGGCGCTGATTGAATTCGTACTGGCAATTTTCGCGGCCGTTACTTTCAACGGTGGCAACTCCGGACAATTCTCGTTGAACGTGCCTTGGATATCCTCGGCTGGTATCAATTTCCACGTAGGGATGGACGGGCTCAGCTTGCTACTGGTCCTGCTTACCACGTTCCTGGTGCCCCTAATTCTGCTGGCCTCGTACCGTCGCACCTTCGAAAATGCCTCGGCATTTTATGCGCTGGTGCTGTTCATGGAAACGGGCCTGGTGGGCGTATTCACGGCGCAGGACGCGTTTCTATTCTACTTCTTTTGGGAAGTGGCCCTGATTCCAATTTACTTCCTAGCTGGTGTGTGGGGCGGTGTGAACCGGGCCAAGATTACGTTTAAGTTCTTCCTTTACACCATTGTCGGTTCGCTGTTCATGCTGGCCGCCTTTGTGTACCTCTATTTTCAAACAGGCCCGGCCGCCAACGGCCTCGCGGCGCACAACTCCGAACTAACCTCGTTCTACAATCTGAGTTTGAGCGCGCAAGAACAGTCGTGGTTGTTCTGGCTGATTTTTGCGGCCTTCGCCGTGAAGATGCCGATTTTCCCGTTCCACACTTGGCAGCCTGATACCTACACCGAGTCGCCGGCGCCGGCTACCATGCTGCTCTCGGGTATCATGCTGAAGATGGGTATTTATGGCTGTATGCGCTGGCTGCTGCCGGTGGTGCCGCTCGGCGTGAGCCAGTGGCAGAATCTGGTGTTGATTCTGGCTATCATCGGCATCATCTACGGCGCTATCATCGCCATTCGGCAGCAAGACGTGAAGCGGCTTATTGCTTATTCTTCCCTCTCCCACGTGGGGCTGATGGCGGCGGGCGTGTTCTCGCTCACTCAAATTGGTTTGCAAGGTGCCAGCATACAGATGCTAGCGCACGGCGTGAACGTGGTGGGCATGTTCTTCATTGCCGACTGCATCGAGCGCCGCACCAACACCCGCCTGATTCCCGACCTCGGCGGCCTCACCCGCAACACCCCCATCCTGACGGTGTGCTTCTTGGTATTGCTACTCGGTACGGTAGCACTGCCGCTCACCAATGGGTTCGTGGGCGAGTTCCTGCTGCTCGGTGGCGTGTACCAGTACAATGCCTGGATGGGTGCTGTAGCCGGTGTTACCATCATCCTAGCAGCTGTGTACTTGCTGCGGATGTTTCAGCGCGTGATGCTTGGGCCCGACTCGTCGTTTTCTACAACTATCACCGACCTGACTAGCGCGGAGCTAGTGGTGCTGGTGCCGCTCATCGTGCTGGTCTTCTGGATTGGCTTGTTCCCGAATACGTTTCTGCACCTGTCGGAAGGCAGCGTGATGAATATTCTAAGTGAGGTAGTGAAGCGGTAGGCACCGTGCCGTAGCGCGAAGCATCCGCTTCGCGCCTCGTTGAACGACTCGTACTGCGCCGTTTCAACGACATCGTTCAACGATACTTGAAGCTCCCGCTTCGCGCTACATCTAACGACACATGATTTCAATTGTTCTTCTCTCTGTTTTTGGCCTCGGCAACCTCTTCCTAGGGTTTCTGCGCTCCAACCGGATTCTGCTGCCGGCCGCCATGATCATGCTGGGCACGGTACTGACCGTGAACTTCATCGACTGGAACGGCGGCCCACAGTCGTTTTTCCACGACATGCTGGTCATCGATAATTTCTCGGTGGCCTTCACGGGCATTGTGGTGTTAACGGCGTTGCTGCTGCTGCCTTTTTCCGAGAAATACGTGCGCGACGGTCAGGCTAACCTAGCCGAATACTACTCGCTGCTGATTTTCTCGTTGGTTGGAGCCATTATGATGGTGGCGTATAACCACTTGCTGATGTTGTTTTTGGGCATCGAGATTCTGAGCGTGGCCATGTACGTAGTAGCCGGGGCCGAAAAAAACAACCTGCGTTCCAACGAGGCGGCACTGAAATACTTCCTGATGGGCGCCTTTGCCACGGGCATTCTGCTCTTCGGCATGGCGTTGGTGTACGGCGCTACGGGCACGTTTGAGTTGAAGAACATCAGCTTCGCAGTGCAAAACCCAGTCAATCAGTCGCTCCAGCCAATGCTTTACATCGGCATGCTGATGATGCTAATTGGTATTGGTTTTAAAGTTTCGGCGGCGCCATTTCACTTCTGGACCCCTGATGTGTACGAGGGCACACCCACCTTCTTCACCGCTTTCATGAGTACCGTAGTGAAAACGGCTGGTTTCGCGGCCTTCCTGAAACTGTTGGTGCAGGCTTTTCCAGCGGCTTCGGCTCAGGGTTTGTGGCTGCCCACACTCACGGCTATGTGCGTGCTCACGCTGGCTATCGGCAACGTTGGTGCCGTAGCCCAGACCAGCACCAAGCGGATGCTAGCTTACTCTAGCGTGTCGCACGCGGGTTACTTGCTCATTGGTTTGGTGGCGTTCAACGGGCAACTGGAAGGGGCTTCCGCCAACGGCATCTTCTTCTACTCCCTGGCTTATTCGGTGGCAACTGTAGCTGCTTTTGGGGTTCTAAAACTGGTGTCTGACCAGCGGATGCGCGAAGACTACGATGGATTGAATGGCCTCGCCAAAACCAATCCGCTGCTAGCCTTCGTGATGACGGTGGCTATGCTTTCCTTGGCTGGTATTCCACTCACAGGCGGTTTCTTCGGGAAATTTTTCATCTTCTCGGCCGCCGTGGAAAACGGGCACATCGGCCTGGTGGTATTTGCCGTGGTCATGTCGATGATCAGCATTTACTACTACCTCCGCCCCATCATTGCCATGTACATGCGCGACGCTGATTCGGATACGGCCGCTGAGCCGGTAAAGGTTGGCGCGTTTCAATCGGGGGCGCTGCTACTGCTGGCATTGCTAACAGTATTATTAGGGGTGCTGCCCGGAATTTTAAGTGGAATTCTGTAAGACTCTCTCTGTTCTAATTAGAAAGGGCCGCTTATGAGCGGCCCTTTTTCGTTGTTCTACTGGCCAGTAAAAGGCTATGCCACCAATAGAGTAGCAGTACCTGACTTATCAAGCGTATGCAACGGCTTTGTTAGCGTCTTACGCCCGGCGCATCAGCACGCTGGCTTCATTGGCATAGTGCACGGCGGCCTCTGAAAAGCATCTACCAGCCGGTAGGCATAACTCGTTATCCAAACGGCTCCGGATACCCTCCGCTGATAGTAGATTCGCCGGGGCCGTTGGTCATCACGAAGATGGCAACTTCTTCGTGCGGCGGCAATAGCACAATGATGTGGTTGTTACGTCAACCCTTCCCGCAAGGCTTTGCTCACGGCTTCCGTCATGGAACGGACGTGCAGCTTTTCGTAGATTTTCTTGATGTGCGACCGGACCGTATCGATGCTGATGGTGCGGTCAGCGGCAATCATTTTGTAGCTGTAGCCTTCTACCAGCAGCCCCAGAATTTCCTGTTCGCGGGCGCTCAGATTGGCGTGTGAATCTTCGGACGGGCGGCGAGGTGGCACCTTCGGAAACAAACGCAATACCTGCCGCGCAATAGCGGGCGTCATGGGCGCGCCGCCCGCCCGAACCTCTCCAATAGCATCAAGTAGGCGCGTTGGAGAAGTTTTTTTCAACAAATAGCCATCAGCACCAGCGCAAATAGCATCAAAGACCCGGTCGTTTTCTTCGAACACAGTCAGCATTACCACATTTATATCCGGTGCGATGGCCTTGATGCGGCGTAAGCCCTCAATACCCGTGCAGCCCGGCATATCAATGTCCATGAGCACAACGTCGGGCCGGAGACGCTTCATATCGGCCTCGGCCTGCGTGCAGTTGCCCAGCGCCCCCGCTAGCTCCATGCCGATCGACCCCGACAACAATTGGCTTAGGCTGGTTCGTAAATCGACGTTGTCCTCATAGATAAGCACGCGGGTAGCAGTTTCCATTGGCGAGGCGAAGTAGCTGTCGAATACAGCTAATATACGGGCTGATTAGGTTTGTTCCGACCACATAATGATGTGAGGCAGCGCCAGTTGAATCATCAATTGTTTTTGCGAGCCACCGGGGCAGGAGCAAGATTATTAGTTCGCCAACGGCATGCTCAGGTGCAACGTGGTGCCTTGGCCAAGGGCGGTGTCGATGGTGAGTTGGCCAGAAAGATGGGCCGCCCGAGTATGCATATTAGCTAGGCCATTGCCGCTCCCCTGCGCGGGATTGGTTGGGTCGAAGCCGACCCCATCGTCCTGGACGGTGAGATGCAGCCGGCCGTGGTGATAGGCAAGCAGAATGCTGGCGTGTTGGCACTGGGCGTATTTCGCTAGGTTGTTTACCGCTTCTTTAAACAGCAAAAAGAACTCGCGGCGGGCTTCCATGCCGAGCTTGAGACCTTGCACCGAGGGGTCGGCACGGAAAGTGAAATCGATACCGCGGGCTTCCAGCACTTCGGAGGCAAAGCGGCGCATCCGGGCCGTTACATCGTCCAAAGAATCGTGGGCGGGGTTGATGGCCCACACGATGTCGTCCATGGCGTCGAGCATGCGGCGCGAGGAGTCCCCGATCTGCTCGAGAATAGCGGCGGCCAATTCGGGGCGCTGCTGGCGCTGGTGGTTGCGGGCAATCTGGCTCAGAATGGAAATGCTGCTGAGCGTGGAGCCCATGTCGTCGTGCAAGTCGCGGGCAATGCCGTGCCGAACTCGTTCCAGAGCCAGCAGTTGGCCCACCCGAACCCGATAGGCTAAAAACAGCAACCCAAAAACCACCCAGCTTAAGCCTACCTGAAACCACCACGTTCGGTGCCAGGGCGGCTCTATGATGATGTTCAACGCCACCCCGTGCCGGTTCAGCACCCCATCGTTGTTGGTAGCTACCACCCGGAAAGTGTAGGTACCAGGGTCGAGGTTGGTATAGGTGGCTTCACGGCGGTTACCGGCCGGAACCCACTGCTTGTTGAAGCCTTCGAGTTGATAAGAATAGCGGTTTTTTTCGGGTAGGTGAAAATTGAGCGCCGCAAATTCCAACGAGAAGACGTTCTCCTCGGGCAAGAGGCGCAACACGCGCCGCTCGGTGATAACTGTATCGGGCAAGTCAACGGGCTTGTTGAATTTACGGAATGCCGTCAGAACGACCGGGGGCGGCATAGGATTGGTGCGTACCGCTTCTGGCCGAAAGGCAACCAGCCCGTTTACGCCACCAAAATAGAGCACTCCAGCCGCCGAGTGGTGGCAAGCGGCAGCATTAAACTCGTCTTGTAATAGGCCGTCGCGTTCATCAAACGTATGAAACTGCCGGGTGCGGGGCGCGAAACGAGCGAGGCCTTTGTTGGTGGCCAGCCAGAGGTAGCCTTGCTTGTCTTCCTGTATGCCATACACCACGTCGTTGGGCAACCCTTCGCCTTCCCGGAAGGTGGTAAAGCGGCCCGCAATGGGGTCATCCACGCGCGAAAACCCACCGCCCTCCGTTCCAACCCAGAGCGTACCTTGGTGGTCTTGCAAAATAGAGCGGACCGAGTTGCTACTCAAACTAAGCGCGTTGCGGCCGTCGGCGCGAAAGGTGGTAAACACCCCGGTGTGAACATTGTAGCGAGAAAGGCCCCCGCCACCCGTGGAAACCCATATTCGCCCCTGGCGGTCTTCTAACACGGTCCGCACGTAGTTGTTGGGCAGACTTCGGGGGTTGCTGGGGTCGTGGCGGAAGGTGGTGAAGCGTTTGGTGGCTGGGTCGTAGCGGCTGAGGCCCCCGCCATTCAGTCCCACCCACAATTTATTTTGTCGGTCTTCATACACCGACAGAATCAAATCGTCGGCAATGCTGCCGGGCCGCTTCGGATTGTGGCGGTAGTGCACGAAGCGGGAACTACCGGGCTCCAAACAATCAAGCCCTTGATCCTGAGTGCCTATCCACAGCCGTCCGCGCTTATCGAAGCACAGGGCGCGCACATGATCCTGCGCGAGGCTACTCGGGTTGGCGGGGTCGTGGCGGAACTGCTGACGCCGGCCGGTAGCGGGGTCGTAACAAATCAGGCCGTGCTCCTCGGTGCCCACCCACACCCGCCCGGCCGCGTCGGAGGTTACGGCCCATACTGGTC
>NZ_CAXTBM010000092.1:0-16686 GCF_964242765.1 uncultured Hymenobacter sp. | reverse complement strand
ACCCGTTGAGGCCGGCTATAGCCACTCCATTGCCACCATCATGACCAACGCGGCCGTGCACACCGGCATGAAGGCTACTTTCGACGAGAAAACGCAGGAAGTAATGGTGGGCGGAAAAGCTTTCGTTGCGTAAGCACTTAACCAGAAATATAATGCGATTAGCCACCCTCCCCTGCGCCGGCGCCCTGTTGCTGGCGCTGGCTTGCGTTTCCAGTGCCGACGCCCAAAAGACCGAGCAAGTCCGCGTTACCAAGGACCCGAAGGCCAAGAAGATTGACGTGTTTGTGGGCAAGCAGTTGTTCACTAGCTTCTTATATCCTGATACGTTGGAGAAGCCCGTTCTGTATCCGCTGCACGCCGCCAACGGCACCGTGGTAACCCGCGGTTTTCCGCTGGCCCCCAAGCCCGGCGACCCCACCGACCACCCGCACCATATTGGGCTGTGGTTCAACTTCGAGAACGTTAATGGCCTGGATTTCTGGAACAACTCCTACGCCATTCCGCAGGAAAAGAAAGGCTCGTACGGCTGGATCAAAACCGACCGCATAACGACCACCAGCAGCGGCCCCACCGGCGCGCTGGCGTATCATGCCAACTGGACCAACCAGAAAAACGAGGTTTTATTGGAAGAAACCACCCGTTTCGAATTTAGCGGCACCGAGCGCGAACGGACCATCGACCGAGTGACCACGCTCAAAGCCAATACGGAGGTTACGTTTACGGACGCCAAGGATGGTTTGCTGGGCTTGCGCGTGGCGCACGAGTTGCAAATGCCCACCGACAAAGACGAGAAGTTCACCGATAACAAAGGCATTGTGACGGTAGTGAAAGGCGGCACCGACAAAGTAGCCAACGGCAACTACGCTACCAGCACCGGCAAGCGCGGCAACGATGCCTGGAGTACGCGCGGCGCGTGGTGCAAGGTGTACGGCAAAATGGGCCAGGATTCGGTGAGCATCGCCATCCTCGACCACCCCAAAAACCCGAACTACCCCACCTTCTGGCACGCGCGCGGCTACGGTTTGTTTGCGGCCAACCCCCTCGGTGAAAAGATTTTCACCAACGGTACAACCGCCAAAAATCTCCAGCTTAAGAAAGGCGAATCGGTAACGTTCCGCTACCGCGTGCTAATCGACGAAGGCAGCAAAACCCTATCGGCCAAGCAGCTCAACCAAGCCGCCGCCGACTTCGCCAAAAAGACAGTGGCAGTAAAGTAAATTCTCGCCCACTACTGATTGGTCGTCAAGAAAACAGGATGGTGAGAGAAGGATATGCTCCTCTCTTACCATCCTGTTTATATTGGGGGCAGGTTGGTATTTCACTAAAGCAAAACAACAAAAATGAAATGTGCTCTTCTTACCCTGTTGCTTTTCACTTTCCTAGGACGGCAAGCGTCTCTCGCACAGTCGAAAAATGCGCTAACCTTCAACCACTCCGCTATTTGCGTGCGCGACCTTGCCACTAGCAACAGTTTTTACAAGTCTGTTTTGGAGTTAGAAGAAACGCCCAATCCATTCAATGACGGCCGCCACACCTGGCTTAAGATTGGCTCCGGCTTGCAGATGCACATCATCCAAGGAACCTGCACCGTGACGCCGGAGAAAAACGTGCACCTGTGCTTTAGTGTGCCTTCCTTGACCACGTTGACTGGTCGCCTAGAAAAGCTAAAGGTGCGCTACACCAACCTTAAAGGAGATGCCCAAGCGCCCACCGTTCGAGCCGACGGCGTCAAGCAGATCTACCTGCAAGATCCGGATGGCTACTGGATTGAAATCAACGACGCCAAGTAGCGGTGTAAGCAGCTATTTAAGTTACTGTTCAAACAAAAGAACGATCCTGCTGCGCTGGCCGAGGCAGGATCGTTCTTGTTACACTTAACTACACGCTAAACTATATGTGAGGGCTCATGGTCTGCACTACTTAGCCCAGCAGCCGAAACAGCAATGCTGCGAGTACGGCTCCGAGTAGTGGCCCTACCACGGGAATCCAGGCGTAGGTCCACTCGCTTGGCCCTTTCTCTCGAATGGGTAGCAGCGCGTGCGCCAGCCGGGGGGCCAGGTCGCGGGCAGGGTTGATGGCGTAGCCAGTAGTACCGCCCAGCGCCAGCCCAACTACCCACACCACCAGCGCCACGGGCAACGCGCCCACCGAGCCCAAACCAACTGGCGTATGCGAGGGGGTGATTTCGGCCCCGGCAATGTAGAATACCGCCAGCAGCAGCACTAACGTGCCAACAATTTCGCTGAGCAGATTGGAAGCATGATTACGGATGGCGGGTCCGGTGCAAAATACGGCCAGCTTCAGACCCGTTTCCGGCGTACGGTCGAAGTGGTCTTTGTAGAGCAACCACACCAGAGTTGCCCCCGCGAAGGCTCCACCAAACTGCGCTGCTAAATACGGCAGCACCAGGTTCCAGGCGAACTTGCCAGCCGCGGCCAGCCCTACCGTCACGGCCGGATTCAGGTGTGCTCCGCTTACCGGCCCGGCAATAACAACCCCAACGAACACCGACAAAGCCCATGCCGTCGTAATCACCATCCAGCCGCTGTTGTGGCCTTTGGTGTCGGTAAGCACCACGTTGGCTACCACGCCGTTTCCCAATACCATCAGCACCGTAGTCCCAACAAACTCTGCAACAAAAGGAGTCATTCGGCTTCGGTGGTTTCGGGTTGGGTGGTTGCTAGAGCTACTGGGTTGCCGGGTTGGGCGCCTTTGGCCCATACCTGCAACGCTTGCACAGCGCGGTTCCAATCGGCTATGCCTTTCTGAATATGCGGCTGGTTGGCTTTCGGATTGTACGAAGTTTCGGCGTGGTTGAGCGCCTGAATTTCATCTACGTTTTTCCAGTAGCCCACGGCCAGTCCCGCCAGATAGGCGGCTCCCAACGCAGTGGTTTCGGCCATCCGGGGCCGCACCACTTTGGTATTTAGCACATCAGAGAGAAACTGCATCAACGTCTCGTTGACCGTCGCGCCGCCGTCTACCCGCAGCTCGGTTATGGGTAGGCCCGCGTCGGCTTGCATGGCTCGGAGTACGTCCATGGTTTGATAGGCAATGGCTTCTACAGCGGCCCGCGCAATGTGCGCCGCTTTCGTGGACCTCGACATGCCGAAGATGACGCCCCGCGCATACTGGTCCCAATGTGGCGCCCCGAGGCCGGCAAAGGCCGGCACAAAGCATACGCCTTCACTGCTGCTGACTTGCTTGGCAAGTTGCTCTACTTCGGCTGAGGTCTTGATGATGCCCAGGTTATCGCGTAGCCATTGTACCACGGCTCCGGCAATGAAAATGCTGCCTTCCAGCGCGTACTGCACCTGCCCGTCGATCTTCCAGGCCACGGTAGTAAGCAGCTTGTTTTGCGAAAGCCGGGCTTCGGTTCCGATGTTCATCAGCATGAAGCAGCCCGTGCCGTAGGTGCTTTTCACCATGCCTGAGCGCACGCACTGCTGCCCGAACAAGGCGGCCTGCTGGTCGCCGGCAATGCCCGCAATCGGGATTTTCGAGGCAAAAATCGTGGTTTTGGTTTCGCCGTACACCTCGCTCGACTGCCGCACTTCCGGCAGCATACTGCGCGGAATATCAAACAGCGCCAGCAGCTCATCGTCCCACGCGAGGGAGTGAATGTTGAAGAGCATGGTGCGTGAGGCGTTGGTTACATCGGTGATGTGCAGCTCGCCCTGCGTGAAATTCCAGATCAGCCAGCTATCCACAGTACCGAAGGCCAGCTTGCCGGCTTCCGCTTTTTTGCGGGCGCCCTTCACGTTATCGAGAATCCAGCGCACTTTACTGGCCGAAAAGTAGGCGTCGAGCACCAAGCCGGTTTTACGGCGAATCAGGTTTTCCTGCCCTTCCTCGCGCAACTGGTCGCAGTACTCGGCAGTGCGGCGGTCTTGCCACACAATGGCGTTGTAGACGGGCTTGCCGGTTTTGCGGTTCCACACCACCACCGTTTCGCGCTGGTTGGTGATGCCGATGGCCGCTATGCTCTTGCCATTCTGGCCAGCCTTCACCGTTGCCTCTGCTGCCACCCCCGCCTGCGTCGACCAGATTTCCAGCGGATCATGCTCCACCCAACCAGGCTTAGGAAAGATCTGCGTGAATTCCTTTTGCGCCTCCGCCACAATGTGTCCTTTCTGATCGAAAAGGATGGCGCGGGAACTGGTCGTACCCTGGTCGAGGGCGAGGATGAACTGCTGCATAGTGGGAGGTATACAGTGAGGAGGTTGGGAAACAGTAGGTGAAGAAGCGTAAAGCATTCAACATAGCAATGCTTTGCGCTGAAAATGGTGACCTCACTCTCTTCTCATGCTCACTAGGAGAAGAGTACCAGAGACGCAAGACTCACCAGAACGCACCCCTTTCTCGGAAGGAGAAGGAAGACGGGTTACACTTCTTCCTTTAACCGAACCCCTTGGCTTTCCAGTAGATAATGTCGGGCTACTTGCCGGAAAGCGGCCACCTGTTCTTGTTGCCAGGCGGCATCGTAGCCTAATTCTTGGGCTAACAAGGCGGCTACTTCCGGCGCTACTCGAATGGCGGCATGGGCGTCGAGGAACAGAATGCGCACTCGCCGGGCCAGTACGTCTTCCACGGTGCGGGCCATTTCGTGGCGGGCGGCCCATACCACTTCGGCTTTCAGAAATTCCAGGGTGTCGTCCAGCTTTTCGCCTAGCTCAGAATGCTCGGCTATGAGGGCGAGCAAAGCGGGCTGGTCGGTGCCGTACACGTAGAGGTGGTTGCGGCGGTCAGGGGTGGCTTGGGCGCCGTGAATGGGCAGGTGGGCAGTTTGGCTTTCAGCGGCGGGCAGTTTGCCTAGCGCAATGGCTTTGTCTACCGTGTCTTGCCCCATGCGGCGGTAGGTGGTCCACTTGCCGCCGGTGATGGTAATCAGGCCTGCATCAGACACCAGAATCTTATGGCTCCGCGAAATTTCCTGCGTTTTCTCTCCGCCACCTTCTGTTGCGGCCAGTGGCCGGAGCCCCGCAAACACGCTTAGCGCGTCGCTGCGCTTGGGGGCCCGGGTGAGGTAGCGGCCCGCGGTACGCAAGATGAATTCAATTTCTTCTTCGAGCGCCTGCGGCTCCTGGCTGTATTCTTTGAGGGGCGTGTCGGTGGTGCCTACTACCACGCGGTTGTGCCACGGCACGGCGAAGAGTACGCGGCCATCATCGGTTTTCGGAATCATCAGGGCATCGTCGCCGGGCAGAAACGACTTATCGAGCACGATGTGAACGCCCTGGCTCGGGCGTACCAGCTTCTTACCACCGGGCTTGTCCATTTGCAAAATACCGTCTACGAAGATGCCGGTGGCATTTACTACGGCTTTGGCGCGTAGCTCGTAAATGGCGCCAGTTTCTTGGTCGGTAGCGGTTACGCCGGCTATTTTGCCTTTAGGGTCTTTCAGCAGCCCACGTACCTCGAAGTGGTTGAGCAACGTGCCACCTTGCTCGATGGCCGTTTGAGCAAGGTTGATTGCGAGGCGGGCATCATCAAACTGGCCGTCGTGGTAGAGCACGCCGCCCTTCAACCCCTCGGCTTTGATGGTGGGCAGACGCTTCACCGTTTCTTGCTTGCTGAGGTGTACCGAGGCGCCCAGGCTGAGCTTGCCCGCCAGCAAATCGTACATTTTTAGCCCGATGGTATAGAACGGGCCGCCCCACCACTCGTAATTTGGAATAATGAAATCCTGGTTCTTGACAAGATGAGAGGCATTTTTCAGTAGTAAACCCCGCTCGTACAACGCCTCGCGCACCAACGCTACGTCGCCCTGCGCCAGATACCGCACGCCGCCGTGCACCAACTTGGTGCTGCGGCTGCTCGTTCCTTTGGCATAATCCACTTGTTCAAGCAACAAGGTTTTGTAGCCTCGGCTGATACCATCCAGAGCCACGCCCAAACCCGTTGCGCCGCCGCCAATTACGAGCAGGTCCCAAACCGGGTGCCCCTCCAATTGCTGCAAGAGAGCTTCGCGGTGAAAGATATTGGATGGCGGGTTTCTATACATTGCTTCGTTGCGTTTCACTTTGATATATTAAAGATAGGCAAATGAAACTTAACGTAACATATTTCTTCGTAATTTCTATTACTCAGCTTCCGTTTGATTATCTAAACACTATTCGTGCTTTTCGCATGAAGTGGTTTAAAAAGAATAGTTTTGCTTGATGAATCCCTCCAGCGCCCAAAGGCACCACTATATTTTACAGCGCCTGCAAGAGCAGAAGCACATCGACGTTCTCGACCTCTGCGAAGCACTGAACGTATCGGCAGTAACGATTCGGAAGGATCTGAAACTCCTAGAAGAGAAGGAGCTACTGTTTCGCACGCATGGTGGGGCGGCGCTGGAAAACCCATACATCAAAGACAGACCCGTCGACGAGAAGAAGCTACTGTATGTGGAGGAGAAAACCAGCATCGCAACGGCCGCGGCAGCACTGATAAGTGCACAGGAAGCAGTGATTATAGCGTCGGGAACCACCATGGTGGCGTTGGCTCGGGCCCTCCCACCTCATCTTCCTCTGACGGTCATTACGTCGGCGCTCAACGTGGGCTTAGAGCTTGTTGGCCACCCCGAAATCGAGGTACTTCAACTCGGAGGCTACCTACGGCACAGTTCTTCCTCGGTCACGGGGCCGCAAGCCGAACAAGTACTAGCCGATATTTCCTGCCAGAAGCTGTTCCTAGGCGTCGATGGCATCGACCTTGATTTTGGTTTTACCACTACCAACTCCGGCGAAGCTCACCTCAACCAAGCCATGCTGCGCGCCGCCCAAGAAACCATCGTTCTGGCCGATTCTTCGAAGTTTGGCAAGCGTGGCTTTAGCCGAATCTGCGGCTTCGAGCAAGTCCACCGTGTCATCACCGACCGTGGCATCTCCCCGCAAGACGCTAAGAAACTGGAAGAGAGGAGTATTGCCCTAACTATTGTATAGGCGCACTATTGTTCTGGTGTTGCTTACTATGTTGGCAGCAAAGTAAAAGGCCGCCATGCTAAATATGGCGGCCTTTTCTAACTCGATTCTCTAACAAAAGCTGTCATTCCTCCCTACAGTGCAGTCAGCAAGACAATCCATCATCTTACTTAGCTACTATCTTCTCCTCCATTTTCTGCGTAATAAGGTCGACGTCGGTGATTTTGGCGGGGAACCACACGGTCATTTCGCCTTTGCCGCGGTTGGCCCAGGCGTAGTACGGAATGGCGGTCAGGGTTTGCGAAACGGTGCTGATGGAATTGTTGGCAGGGTCAACTTTCACCACGGGCACTGTGGCGGTTAGCTCGGTGATGCCGTTGAGCACGTCGGGCTTAAAGGCAGCCGTGAAACTGGTGGAAGCCGGCACGATGATGTTGCTGGTTTTGCCTTCGTTGTCTTTCCACTCGGCGCAATACATGATAGGGCCGCGTTGCAGGGCCACTTTGCCGGCATCGTCGCGAACGTTGGGGTTGGCTACCACTTTGCGCACTTCCATGGGCAGGGCCACTTCTACTACATCGTTTTTGCGCCACTTGCGGGCCAGCACGGCGTAACCATTCTTGACCGTGTACGTCAGCGGCTTGCCATTTACCTTGATGCTTACTTGCTCGCTGGATGGCGCCGCAAAAGTGTAAAGGTCGGAGGGCAGGGCCTCGTTGCGGGCCCAACCGGGGAGGCGTACCAGCAGGTTGAAATCGGCAGTTGACTTCGGAGCTACTGTGAACTTTAGGTCACCGTTCCAGGGGTAGTTGTTTTGCTGCGTGATACGGACCGGCTGTTTCTTCACGTTGAGGTCGGTGCTGCCGTTGATAAACAGGTTGACGTACACGTCGTTGTCTTTCTGCGCGTACACGTAGCCCGGCAACGAAGGAAACAGCCGCGCTAAGTTGGTGGGGCAGCACGAGCACTCAAACCAGCCCGCCCGCGCCGGCTCCGACTCCTTGAAGACGGCGCTGTTCTTGATTTGCATAGCGTTGGAGTAGAAGAACGACTTGCCATCGAGACCCACCCCGGAAATCAAACCGTTGTAAAGCACCTTCTCCATTACATCGATGTACTTCGAGTCGCCGTGGAGTTGGAACATGCGCTGGTTCCAGTACACATTGGCCACCGAAGCGCAGGTTTCGTTGTAAGCAGTGGTGTTGGGCAACTCGTAGTTACGCCCGAACCGCTCCCCGCCGGGCACCGCGCCGGTGCCGCCCGTCACGTAGAGCTTCTTGCTTACCATGTTGTTCCAGATGCTGTCCACGGCCGCCAGCATGCGTTTATCGCCAGTTAGAGCGGCCACGTCGGCCATGGCCGAGTACAGGTATTCGGCGCGCACGGCGTGGCCGATGGCTTCTTTCTGGTCGTACACCGATTGGTGGTCTTGCCAGTAAGAACCGTTTTTCCAGACGTCAGGGCTCTTGGGGTCGTAGCCTTTGTACTGGCCGCGCTGCTCTAAGAAGAACTTGGCGGTGCTTAAGTACTCAGGCTTGCCGGTTACGCGGTAGAGCTTCACCAACCCCATTTCCACTATTTCGTGGCCGGGCGCTACGCTACGTTTACTGGGGCCGAAAACCGAGCATACCAAGTCGGCGTTTTTCAGGGCAATGTTCAACAAACTCTTCTTGCCGGTGGCTTCGTAGTGCGCTACCGCCGACTCGTAGAGGTGGCCGGAGTTATATAGCTCGTGGCTTAGCTCCCGCTCCCGTTCCCACCGCTCCTTGCCGGCCCACGCATGCGGATGGGCGGGGTCAATGGTGCGGGCCGTGTAGAGGTAGCCATCCGGTTCCTGCGCCTTGCCCACCTTTTCAATCAGTTCATCGATGTAGCTTTCCAGCTTTTTATCCGGGTACAAGCTCAGCGAGTACGAGGCGCCCTCAATGGTCTTGTAGATGTCGGTATCGTCGAAGGGGAACGTGGTAGCGAACTTGCCCGACTTGGCCGCGGCCATTTCGAAGTTCTTCACCCGGTTGGTGGCTTCGCAACGCTCGAAGGAAGCGGGAATGGTTACCTCGGTGTTGGTTTTCAGGCGGGGCAGCCAGAAGTTATCGGCCAGCTTCACCTTGGTAAAAGCAACCGCTTGAATCGGGTAATCGGAGCGTTGGGCAGTGGCGGAAGCGGCTAAACCAAGCGCCAGCGCCATGAGAAGTGACTTAGACATAAGGCAGGATTTTCAGTAAAAGGCAACACAATCACTAGGTTGAAAAGAACTCGGGCCTACGCACCTAGCTACTAAACAAGCCCTGTGCAATAGTCCACTACTAGCCTGGCTCGATGCACCGCCACGCTCGGAAAAAGGAATTTAACTCACCGTCAGCACCATTGCGCCAATCGGGAAACTGTTACTTCTTGGCGGAGATTCGGTACAAGCCGGCGCCGTGCCGACGGATGAACGGCGCAAACTCACCGGTAAATTCCCCTACTGTTTTGCCGGTCCACATATTGCGCACGATGCAGGCCGTGGAGAAGCCCAACTTCTGCAAGGGCACTACTATGCGCGAAGAATCGGCCGGGGCTGGCGTGTAGGGGCTTTTCGTGAAGATCAGGCAGTTGATGGTACCGCCCGTGTTCTGGCTGGCCGCGGCTTTGTCGAGGCCCGCGGTGGTTTTGAAGCGGGTGTAACCAAGCGGCACATCGAACTCTATTATCGAGTTGGAGTGCGTCCCGATGCCGTCGGTATAGGTTTGCCCAGCCACGACTAATTGGCCGCCCGATACGCTCTTGTTCACCGTAGATTTCCCCCACCCTGCCGTGGCTTGCTTCCAAGGCATGGTGGTTAAGGCTACGGTTTTGGCGCCGTTGGAGAGCGTCGGCGCCAGCCAGTTGGCATGGTCCCAGGCGGTGTCGTCACCGCCGTTGCGCACGTTCAGGTACAGCTTGCTAACGCCGGTAATGTCGATGTCGGCGGTTTTGCTTTGGTTAGGCGTCTGGCGCGTGATTTGGCCACTCGACCATGCGGCGGCGCTTTCGGGCAGCAACTCTTGGTCTTGGGCATTGAAGACAGCTAGGTACTTGTCGCCGGTTTTGGGGTCGTCGGCAGTCCAGGCGACTAGGTCGTTTTTGCGGAACAGCTGGCGGTTGTTGCTGCTGGAGCTGTGCATGGCCAGCACCTCTTTGTTGGTCAGCAACGAGAGCGTGAAGGCGTCGTTGCTTGGCAGGTCGCCGCCAAACATCAGCGGCGAGCGGAATATCGACCACAACGACATCATGGTGTACTGCTCGTCCTTGGTGAAGCGCGTCATTCGGTCGTCGCCGCGCTCGGCCCGGATACCGAGCCGGCCCATGGGCAGCATATCGGCATCGGGCCACGCCCCCGTCATAATGTACGGCGACCACCGGTCGCACACGTCGAAGTGTTCTTTGAGCTGCTCCCAGCTGTCCCAAAAGTCGCCGACGGTGCGCCACATATTGGCGTTGGCTTGCACGTGCTTGGCGTTAGCAATGGGCGTTTCGCCGGGCGAAGTGCTCAACACAATCTTGCGCCCCGTTAAGTCAATTGCCTTGCGAATCATCTCCACTTCCGGCGTATGGTACGGCGACGACAGATCGTCTACCTTCACGAAATCCACGCCCCAGGATGCGTAGAGCTTGAAAATAGAGTTGTAGTACTCCTGTGCCCCCGGCTTGCCGGCTACCACGGTGTACATGTCGCGCAGCCAAGTCCCCTGCCCTTCTTTGGTGTAGATGTCGGCGGCCGTGGCCTTGCTCCCCAGGATGGGCAACTTACGGTTCACAGCCACCACCGGCACCCCGCGCATAATATGAATCCCGAACTTCAAGCCTTTGGCGTGCATGTAGTCGGCCAGCGGCTTGAAGCCTTTGCCCCCGGCCGCCGACGGAAACCGGTTCGGAGCCGGGATGAAGCGCCCGTACTGGTCGATGTTGAAATCCGGGTCCTTCTCGTTGTAGCCGTGTGCTGTATCGTTGCCTACGTACCACCGAATATCAACCACCACGTAGTCCCAGCCGCTGCTTTTCATGTTTTCAGCCATGTAGTCGGCGTTGGCGCGTACCTCGGCTTCTACCACGGTGGGGCCATAACAATCCCAGCTGTTCCAGCCCATGGGCGGCGTGGCGGCCCACTGGTGAAAATCAGTTTTAGGGGCAGGTTTGGTTTGACTGACGGCCGGAGTTGCCATGCCTCCAAGCAGTCCAGCGGCCAATATCGACTTGTGCAGAAGATTCATAGAAGGGGAATTGATAGGTGCCTACACCAGCAGGCAGTTGGGGAAAGCAGCCTGTCAGCCACCACGCTTGCCAAGGTTCCGCGCTAACCTTACCATAAAAATCAAACGAAAAAGCGGAGTGGCTTTAGCAACCACTCCGCTCTTCACTTCGCTACAATTAGCGCTTACCAGGAATCCGGAGCACCGTGAACGAGTTGGGAGCCAGCGTGTAGCTCACCGTCGAAGACGATACTTTGAATTGCTCTTCTTTCGGAGCCAGTTTGGTAGGCTCCTGCAAGCTATTCACGGCCTGCAGGTCGTTGCTGGCAAGCACAATGGCCTTGGCCGACTTACCCATATTCTTCACCCCGGCTAGGTTTAGCTTCACCGGGCGCGCGTCGTTGGAGTAGTTCACCAGCTTCACCACAATGTCGCCGGCTTTGTCGTCGGCTACGGCGCTGGCGAACAGGTTGTCGGTGCCGTTCTTAGCGTTGTTGGGCATCTGCACGGGCAGCATGGTCGTGCCCGCGTTGGTGCTGTACATTTTTTGCACGTAGTAGTTGGGCGTGCCGTAGGACTTCAGGTTATCGAACCAA
The DNA here is from genome assembly GCF_964242765.1 of uncultured Hymenobacter sp. NCBI lineage: Bacteria > Pseudomonadati > Bacteroidota > Cytophagia > Cytophagales > Hymenobacteraceae > Hymenobacter > uncultured Hymenobacter sp. The sequence continues at coordinate 4,971 of NZ_CAXTBM010000092.1, read as the reverse complement.
ATCATGTCGGGCGTCCACTGCCACGCATCCACGTGGGCGAAAAGCGGGGCGTACGACGCCATGTTTACCACGTCGGCATTGCGCTCCAAACCGGTCATGAAAGCGGCTTCCGAAATAGCGCAGTCCCAGCTGTTCTTGTTGTCGGGGCTACCGATAGCCACACTTTGCGCGGCGTACTCACCGGCAAAGATTTTCGGCCCGGTGCGAGGGTAGTTGTCGTAGCGGCCTACGTTCTGGCGGAACCACTCGGGCTTGGCGTAGTAGTGCTCGTCTACAAACTCGGCCTTCAGCACACCCAGGCGCTTGGAAGCGGCTTCAAACAGCGGCCCGTCGGGGCTCGGGCCAGCACTCGACACGATTTGCATGTTCGGGTACTTGGCTTTGATGGCTTTGGCAAACGGCTCGTAGCGCTCCAAGTACTGCGGGCCCCACTGCTCGTTGCCGATACCGATATACTTCAGGTTGAATGGTGCCGCATGGCCCATAGCCGCCCGCTTGGCGCCCCAAGAACTAGACGTAGGCCCGTTGGCAAACTCGATTAGGTCCAGCGCATCCTGGATAAAGGTATCCAGCGTTAGGTCGCCGGTAGCAGCATTGCCCGCATTCGGGCCCGATGCTGTGATGGGCGCCAACTCGGCCGAGTTGAACTGGCAGGCCATGCCCACATTGAGGATGGGGAGCGGCTCGGCGCCGATGTCCTCAGAAAGCTGGAAGTACTCGAAGAAGCCCAACCCGAACGATTGGTAATAGTCGGGGGTGAACTTGTGCTTGAACTCGGTGTTCCAGCGGTTAATCAAAGGTTTGCGGGCTGCCAAATCGCCAATGGTCTCTTTCCACTGATACCGCTCGTCCAGGGTCCGGCCTTCCACGATGCAGCCCCCAGGGAAACGCAGAAAGCCCGGCTTCATATCCTTGAGCAGTTGCACCAGATCGGTCCGTAGGCCGTTCTCGCGCTTCTGCCAAGTGTCTTTCGGGAACAGCGACACCACGTCGATATCCATGGTGCCGGCGCCTTCCATCGTTATTTTCAGGCGCGCCTTGGCCGCCGTACCCGACGACTTGAGCACGGCGGTGTACTTTTTCCATTCCCCCGTGACGCCCGTGATTTTGGCTTGCGCCAGTACCCGCCCAGAAGCGGCAGCTTCCGGTCCGTTTCCGCCCCGCCCCGACTCTTCTATACTTACGTTCAGGCCGCTTACGTTGCCCGGACCCTTCCGCAGATACACCGAGAAGGTGTATTCGGCATCTTGCTTTACGCCCATACCCCGGAAGCCCTCGTTAAGGAAGCCCGCATCCGGACTAGCCGTGGCGGCCGTCATACGCAGGAAGTGGTTGTTGGTGGCGCTAATGGGCTGCTCGCTGGAAACCAGATAGGTCGATAAGGCCGCGGCTCCTTTAATAGCGCGCCAGCCCACGAGGTTCTCGTCGGTTTCAAACGACTTATTTTTTACCAGTTCCGGGTACAACCCGCCGTCGGCGGCGAAGTTGATGTCCTCGAAAAACAAGCCGTACATGGTTTTGGCGATGGGTGCGCCGGGCTTATTTACTTGCACCGTGATGGTGCCCGGTGCGGCAGTACCTTGCGCCAGGGCCGTGTTGCCGGTTACAGCGCTGAAAAGCGCTAATCCGGACACAATCGATTGTGAATTTAGGAACTTAATTTTCAAGGACATATGTGGGATTTTTGGTGGTGATTTAGCGAGAGGCGCTCTATCCTGTTCCGCCTACAGATTCGCGGAACCACTACTCGTATTGCTAACCCTGATTGCTAGTCGTTAGCCGAGTAGTGGTCCTACAAAACCCAATGGGCAACTCGTAGGACCACTCGCTAGACCACCGATTTATTACCAGAATTTAGCGTACAGCGCCGTTATCAGCAACAGCGTAATGACAATCAGCGACATGGTTTGGCTGCTGACCTTGAACATACCCGGCGTCAGGTTGATAGCCCCTGGGTTGATGGCAGGACCAGCCAAGCTGATAACCACCATCAGGAGCACCGTGAAAGCAAACGACAAGCCCATGCAAATCAGGAATGGGATTTCGTAGCCGCCGTGGCCGTTCGGGAAGGCTGTGTAAAGCAGGGTTTCGGTGCCGAATACTCCTACTGCGTAGTTGTTGAAGAACACCGACAGCACGAAGCCCGCCAGAATGCCGACAATACCTGCCGTAGCGGTAGTGCGCTTCCAGAACATACCCAACAGGAAGATGGCCAGGATACCGGGCGAGATGAAGCCCGTGTATTTCTGAATGAATTGAAATCCACCTTCACCACCAATGCCGAGCAAGTCTTCCCAGGTAAGGGCCACGCCCATTACTACGGAAGCCAAAATAGCCAAGCGGCCAACCCACACCTGCTTTTTCTCGGTGGCGTCTTTGTTGAGGTAGCGCTTGTAGATGTCGAGGGTGAAGATGGTGGAAATCGAGTTGACTTTACCAGCCAGCGAAGCCACAATGGCCGCCGTCAGGGCCGCCATCGAGAGGCCTTTCAAGCCGTTGGGCAAGAAGGTGAGCACGGCAGAGTACGCGTTGTCGGAGTTGAAAGCGCCAGTGGAAGACATTTCCTGCTGCAACTCACCGTTCTTAAAAAGCACATACGCGGCAATACCGGGCAGCATGACAATTACCGGCATCATCAGCTTCAGCATGCCGGCAAACAGGATACCGGTACGGGCCGTGTGCAAATCAGCACCGAGGGCACGCTGCGTAATGTACTGGTTGCAACCCCAGTAGTTCAAGTTCACAATCCACTGACCAGCAAAGTACATGGCAATGCCGGGCAGGGCTATGTATTTATTGATGTCCTCCTGCGGCGTATTGGGCCCAGGTTTCGGGAAAATCATTTTGAAGTGGTCACCGGCATTGTCCATCAACGCTTTGAAGCCCGAAATAGCGCCACCGCCGAGGCCAAACTTGGTGCTCACCACGTCCAAGGCAATGTAGGTGGTCACCAAACCACCCACTACCAGCACTACCACCTGGATTACGTCGGTGTAGCCTACCACTTTCATACCGCCCAACGAGATGAGCAAAGCAAACACGGCCAGCGCCACCATAATCAGGTGGAAGCTGCCGCCCCCAATCAGGTTGCTGATGGCCAACGCCCCGAGGTAGAGGATGGACGTCAGGTTAACCAGAATATAGAGGAACAGCCAGAAGATACTCATGATCAAGCTCAGCGTGCTATTATAGCGCTGCTCGAGAAACTGCGGCATCGTGAAGATTTTCTCTTTCAAGTAAATCGGCATGAAGAACACCGCCACAATGATGAGTACAATAGCTGCCACCCACTCATACGCCGCCACTGCCACGCCCACATTAAAGCCGGACCCCGACATGCCGATAAACTGCTCGGCCGAAATGTTGGAGGCAATCATGGAGGCTCCAATGGCCCACCAAGTCAAGGAACCTTCGGCCAGAAAGTAGTCTTTGGTGCTTTGCTCGGCCTTTTGCTTGCTTTTGTACACGTAGTACCCGTAGGCAGAAACCCCTACGAGGTAGAAGAGAAAGACAAGTAGGTCAAGCGTGGTAAGGTTGTTACGCATGAGTTAATTGAAGGGAACGTGGGAAATGAGGAGAGATTGAGAGCTTAATTTTAGTTAGAATTTATTTCATTCCAGGCAGCTAATTATATAAAGACTACCTGAACGTCATGCGCAAATGAGCTGCCAGCACGATGTAGAGACGCGACACTTCGCGTCTCGGCGTCCGTGTTGTTAGAACCGTTGTTCTACTTGGCCGTCCAACGCCGAGACGCGAAGTGCCGCGTCTCTACATCGTGCTGGCAGTTCATTTGCGGACGAGTATAAGCCCCGACTAGCGGCCCCCAAAGGCTACCTCGTTGTAGCGGAGCTCGTTCTTGAAGGTGCGCAGCTTGGTGTCGTCGTCGATAAGAACGTACTCGATACCCGCCATTTCTGCGAAGTCTTCCAGATACTCGGCCGTCAGGTTCTGGCTGAAACCGGTGTGGTGCGCCCCGCCGGCCAAAATCCAAGCGGCCGCGCCCGTTGCCAGGTCGGGCTTCACTTTCCAGAGCACGCGGGCTACGGGCAGGTTCGGCAACTCTTGTTCGGGGGCCACGGCTACCACTTCGTTTACAATCAGGCGGAACCGGTTGCCCATGTCCACGATGGTGGCATTGAGGCCTTCGCCGGCCGGGCAGTTGAACACCAAGCGCACTGGGTCAGCTTTGCCGCCAATGCCTAGGGGATGGATTTCGGCGCGCACCTTGCCTTCCGCAATAGTGGGGCAGATTTCCAGCATGTGCGAACCCAGCACTTGGTTGTTGTTGGGCGCGAAATGGTAGGTGTAGTCTTCCATAAACGAGTTGCCACCGGGCAGCCCCGCTCCCATCACCTTCATGGCCCGCACCAGCGCCGACGTTTTCCAGTCGCCTTCGCCGCCGAAGCCGTAGCCCTCGGCCATCAGGCGCTGCGTGGCAATGCCGGGCAGCTGCGCCATGCCGTGCAAATCCTCGAAAGTATCGGTGAAACCTTTGGCGCCGGTGTCCTGCAAAAACTTGCGCATGCCGGCCTCAATACGGGCCGCGTCGCGCAGTGACTCGCGCTGGCTGCCGCCGTCCTTCAGCGTGTCGGCTAGCTCGTATTCCTGCTCGTAGGTGGCAAGCAGCTCATCGATTTGGGCGTCGCTCACTTCGTTGATAACGGCTACCAAGTCGCCGATACCGTAGGTGTTCACGGAGTAGCCAAACTTGATTTCAGCTTCCACTTTGTCGCCTTCGGTTACGGCTACGTAGCGCATGTTGTCACCAAAGCGGATGAAGCGGGCACCCTGCCAGTCGGCCCAGGCCGAAGCCACGCGCGACCACACGCTCAGGCTTTGGTGCACGGCGCTGTCTTGCCAGTGACCCACAATTACTTTGCGCTTGATGCCCATGCGGGCGCCAATGAAGCCAAACTCCCGGTCGCCGTGCGCCGATTGGTTGGTGTTCATGAAGTCCATGTTGATATC
>NZ_CAXTBM010000091.1:0-17127 GCF_964242765.1 uncultured Hymenobacter sp. | reverse complement strand
GCAAGATGTGCTGCACACCTGCAAGAAAGGCCACCGCATCATGGTGCAGGTACAAAGCACGTGGTTCCCGTTTATCGCCCGCAACCCGCAGACTTTCGTCGCCAATCCGTACAAGGCCAACGAGAGTGACTACATCAAAGCGACCCACACCGTCCATGGCGACAGTTTCATTGACGTGGAGGTGTTGCCTGCAACCAAACAGCCGGTGCCCTAAGCTTCATAAGTTATAAAACGAGAAGAGCCGCCTAACTTCACATTAGGCGGCTCTTCTCGTTTTATGGGTAACGCTTAAATGAAAAGTGAGCTAATCGACTCATGCGTGACTACGTTGCGAATGGCATTGGCGAAGAGGTTAGCCACCGAAATCACCCGGATTTTGTGGTTGTCTTCTTTCAGCGCAATTGTGTCGGTAATCACCAGTTCTTCCAACACTGAATTACGGATTCGGTCGTGGGCGGGGCCGCTGAGCAGACCGTGCGTGATAACCGCCCGCACCGATTTAGCGCCGCGCTCCATCAGAAGCTCTGCGGCTTTGCAGATCGTGCCAGCCGTGTCCACAATGTCATCGACAAGCACCACGTTCATGCCAGCCACGTCGCCGATAACTTGCATAGAAGCAATTTCATTGGCCCGCAGGCGCATTTTGTCGCAGACTACAATTTCGGCTCCGAATTTCTTGGCGAAAGCGCGGGTCCGAACCACACCGCCTACGTCGGGCGAAGCGAAAATAAGGTCGTCGAGGTCCAGCGACTTTATATAGGGCGCCGTTACGGTAGCGCCGTCGAGGTGGTCAACCGGAATATCGAAGAACCCCTGAATCTGGCCCGCGTGCAGGTCGCAGGTCATGAGGCGGTCGGCGCCCACACTCTGAATCATGTTGGCTACTACTTTGGCGCCAATGCTCACGCGCGGCTTGTCTTTGCGGTCTTGGCGGGCGTAGCCCATGTACGGCATCACAATGTTGACCTTGTACGCCGAAGCCCGCTTGGCCGCGTCCACCATCAAGGCCAGCTCCATCAGGTTTTCGGCGGGTGGCGTAGTGCTTTGAATTAAAAATACCGCGCAGCCGCGCACGCTCTCGTTGAAGCTCGGCCCTAATTCGGTGTCAGCAAAGCGCTGAATACTAAGATCGCCAAGGGGTTGCCCATACGCCTCCGCTATCCGTTGCGCAAGGGCATTGGAAGCGTTTCCCGCGAAAATTTTTACCTGCTGTGCCATAGGATGTTTAGAAAGTAGGAACGAAAATTCAAGAAGTGAGGCAGATGGAGCAACGAAGAAGCAGCGCAGCAGCTAATGATCCAAAAGACAACCAAAATAAAAAGCGAAAGGCGCTAACTCTTCGGGAGAAGAATCAGCGCCTTTCGCTTCACTTAGTCAGTTGTCCGACCAGGGCTCGAACCTGGACTTTCTTGAATCAAAATCAAGCGTGTTGCCAGTTACACCATCGGACAATTTCCCCTGCGGCTATCCTGAATGATCTGCCGTTTGGGTGTGCAAATGTACTAGGGCTTTTTTTGAAGGCAAACTTTCGCCGAGAAATTTTTTCAGAAAATTCAGATAGGTCAACAGGATAAATGCCTTTTGCAAAGCCTGAGTAACTGATTTTCAGGCCACCAGGAGTTGCAGATGTTTAAGTGAACTTTCGTTGAGGTGGCGCTTTGGCAAAGCGGGGATTAAGCCGTAGTTTTGCGGCCTGAAACGTTGCCCCACTACTATAAAGAACCGCAATGGCGAATACCGGCAAAATCACCCAGGTTATTGGTCCCGTCGTGGACGTGAGCTTCGCGGGTGAAAACGCAAAGCTTCCTAATATTCTCGACGCCCTCGAAGTTATCAAAGACAACGGCCAGGTGGTAATCCTGGAGTGTCAGCAACACCTGGGCGAAGACCGTGTGCGGACCATCGCCATGGATTCAACGGAAGGCCTGACCCGTGGCGCCCTAGTGCGTGACCTCGGCGCTCCTATGTCGATGCCGACTGGCGAAGGCGTAAAAGGCCGTCTTTTCAACGTAATCGGCCAAGCCATTGACGGCATTCCTCAGCCGAAGAGCAATGGCCCAATGGCTATCCACCGGCAGCCGCCGCCCTTCGAGGATCTGGCTACCTCGTCGGAAATCCTGTTCACGGGCATCAAAGTAATCGACTTGCTCGCCCCCTATGTAAAGGGTGGTAAGATTGGTTTGTTCGGGGGGGCCGGGGTAGGCAAAACCGTATTGATCATGGAACTGGTAAACAACATTGCCAAGGCCTACGAAGGTCTGTCGGTGTTTGCTGGCGTGGGCGAGCGTACCCGTGAGGGCAACGACTTGCTGCGCGAATTCATTGAGTCCGACATCATCAAGTATGGTGAGGAGTTCAAGCACTCGATGGAAGCTGGCGGTTGGGACCTGACCAAGGTAGACCAGAACGAGCTGCTGAAGTCGCAGGCTACCCTCGTGTTCGGTCAGATGAACGAACCTCCCGGAGCTCGCGCCCGCGTGGCCTTATCGGGTCTGACGATTGCCGAGAACTTCCGCGACGGCGACGGCACTGGTGCCGGCCGCGACATCCTGTTCTTCATCGACAACATCTTCCGCTTTACGCAGGCAGGTTCCGAAGTATCAGCTCTGCTAGGTCGGATGCCTTCGGCCGTAGGATATCAGCCCACGCTGGCCACCGAAATGGGTGCTATGCAGGAGCGAATTACTTCTACCAAGCGCGGTTCTATTACGTCGGTACAGGCCGTATATGTACCTGCCGACGACTTGACTGACCCAGCGCCGGCCAACACCTTTGCTCACTTGGACGCCACTACGGTACTAAGCCGCAAGATTGCCGAGTTAGGTATTTATCCAGCCGTTGACCCGCTAGACTCCACTTCGCGCATCCTTTCGATTGAAGTTCTCGGTGACGAGCACTACAACACTGCCCAGCGCGTGAAAGAGATTTTGCAGCGCTATAAGGAACTGCAAGACATCATCGCCATCTTGGGGATGGACGAATTGAGCGAGGAAGACAAGTTGACCGTAACGCGGGCCCGCCGGGTACAGCGCTTCTTGTCGCAGCCCTTCTTCGTGGCCGAGCAGTTCACGGGCCTTGCTGGTGTGCTAGTTGACATCAAGGATACCATTAAAGGCTTCAATGCCATCATCGATGGTATTTACGACCACTTGCCCGAAGCTGCCTTCAACTTGGTGGGTACCATCGAAGACGCTGTTGCGAAAGGCGAGAAGCTGATTGCCGAAGCGAAGTAACTTGGTTGTTGATTGTTGAAAGCTGATTGTTAATCGTTCGGCTTTCAACAATCAGCTTTCAACAATCAACATTCAATCCATGCATTTAGAAATCATCACGCCGGACCGCAAAGTATTTGAAGGCGAGGTTACGTCGGCTCAGTTTCCGGGCGCTGATGGGTTGTTCGAGGTCCTCAACAACCACGCACCGCTTATTTCGGCTCTCAAAGAAGGCGATGTGGTGCTAAACAGCGCGGCAGGGCGTGCTTCCTACCATATCGAAGGCGGCGTGGTGGAAGTGCTCCGCAACAACGTAATTGTGCTGGCTGAAGGCGCTTCCGCATAATTTGGCTAGCATTTCTTTTAGGTAAAAACAAATTCGCTTTCCAGCAATCAGAGCTACTAGTTGCTGGAAAGCTCGCATAATAAGAGCCCCTTGGCAGTGCTAAGGGGCTCTTATTTTTTATACCGATTTTTGGTAGTGAAGTACGGAAAGAAGCCGCTCTGCATTACGAGACGGCGGTTGACATTGACTTGAAGGCGTTGCGCACCAAGGAGTGAGCTACGTTGCGGTCAGTTGAACAGACTCCATTCAAGCTGCGCAAAGCAAGCAGTTAATTAAACGTACTATAAACACAGCCAGCGGCAATATGCGAAGCGAATGTGCAGTGGACTGTAGCTTATACAGTGTACTTTGCGCCATGCTAAAAGATGTTCAACTCTAGCGTAAAGTGAAACGACTATGGCTGCACTATTTAATGACGCTTACGTTCCATGCACATCGTCCCCAAAATCACCCCGATTTATCAAACGTCGGTCTTCAAATTCGAAGATTTAAACGAGTTGGAGCTGTATTTCGGAGAGCCCGGAAGCCGCTACATGTACTCGCGCAACGGCAACCCTAACTCGGATGAGTTAGCCAATGCGGTAAATTTGCTAGAGGGCGGGGCGGGAGCTATTGCCACGGGTTCGGGAATGGCGGCCATTTTCGCGGCCATCATGACCTATTGTGTGGCCGGTGACCATGTGCTGTGCGCCGCTGATATCTACGGGGGGTCCTCGGCACTGCTGAACCTGGAGCTAAGTCGGCTAGGTATTGCAGTTACTTATGTGCCCTTCGAGGATCTAGGCGGTGATCTAACGCCTTATTTGCAGCCGCGCACACGGTTGCTGCTCTGCGAGACAATTAGCAACCCCCTGCTGCGGGTGGTAGAGTTGCGCGCCGCCGCTGTGGCTTGTCACGCCTGCGGGTTGAAACTGGTGGTCGATAATACGTTCGCTACCCCTGTGCTCACGCGCCCTTTCGATCATGAAGCCGACTTGGTGATCCATAGCGTGACAAAATACATTTCCGGCCATTCGGATGTGACGGCCGGTGTGGTAGTGGCGCGGGCTGTCGAGGATGCAAGTCGGCTCAAACAGATCGGCGTATTATTTGGCCTCACGTTGAGCCCAATGGAAAGCTGGCTGGCAGTACGTGGCCTGAAGACGCTACGCCTGCGAGTGGAAGCGCATTGCCGCAACGCGGAAGCTATTGCCCAATTCCTACAGCAACAGCCGGTAGTTAAAGCAGTACACTATCCTGGCCTGCGCGAGCATCCACAGCATCTGCTGGCGGCTAGCCAGGGCGGGCAGTTGTTTGGAGGTATGCTGTCCTTTCAGCTAGAAGATGAAGCTGAATTGGTAAACCAGTTTATGCGAGCTACGAAACGGTTTCCTTTTGCGCCCTCGTTAGCGGGTGTAGACTCGTCGTTGTCATATCCGCTTGGTACTTCGCATCGGTCTCTCACTCCGGAACAGCAAGTTGATTTGGGTATAACCGTTGGGTTAGTGCGGCTATCAGTAGGTATCGAGCCCATTAGTGAACTGTTGACCGATTTAGAGGAAGTTTTCGCAGCAGTCAGTCATACCGTATAGGCGTAATTGGATGTCAGCATACAAACCCGCTAAACATACTATTCGTTGAAGCCTTGTACTATGCTCCTCGGGCTTTGTACTGCTAAGACCATGAATTGAACCTTATATACTTAGTTGTTTAGTCATGTACTTATTTAGTGCTGGTAAAAGTGCGAAATAGCGGTTATCTGGTAGTTTATTATCTCGTTCACGCGGGCACACTTGTACTTCCTACGGGTTGCTACCACTCCTCAGCCCGTAGGGAAGTGCCAGCGTGAATAGTTTTCGGCACTATATCGACTGCACTGCACTAGCAAGGAGATTTTTAGAGGTGTTTTTGGTAGGAATCCTGCTTTGATTGGAGAATAAAAGGCTCCCTAGCCGTTCTGTGACTGCATAATAGATAGGGCGCCAATCCATCAAGTAAGCAATACCATCTCCTACCAACTATGATAAAATTGCCTCATACGAGGCTATAAGTGCGGTTAGTAATAAAAAATAGTAGAATCATTATACAAAAGCAGAATTTAATGTATGTTTAATCTATATTGCAGACTATTGCCCGCCTTAAATCCAAGCCTGCATATCTGCTGCTGAGCTGCTAGTGCTAATCTATCATTTGTGGTTAGTAAAGCGAGTAGTATATAGGTTGCGAGTCGTTCTTCCCTAATGTAGAAGAAGGATAAATCAAGCGTGGTAACAATAGCATCATAGTATGCTATTGCCACCATGAGGATGCACAATAGCTACAAAGTGCAAAGCAGCAAGAACCTTGAAATTCTGCTTGTTGCTATCTGCTTTATTTTTCTTTTTCAAATATTGACTCTTAAACACACGTCAAGAATATATGCTGCTCGCTCCAAGGAATGAAACTGTCGCTCTAAATAAAAGAGATATTTTGTTTGATTTTTTAAATAAACACCATAGCAGAATATTGCTTACGATTGTTCTTATAGGGGTATTTTTAAGATTATACCATTTGATTGATAACCGGTCGTTTTGGATAGATGAGCTTTATCTGAATGGCAACGTTATAAGAATGGGCTTTTTAGAATTGATTACCAAGCCAATGGATTACGAACAGAAAGCGCCCCTTGGTTATTTGTGGATGACCAAACTTGCAGTTGTTCTCTTTGGTAAAGGCGAGAGAGTTCTCCGTTTGTTTTCTCTAATTTGTGGAATTGGCTCAGTATTTTTCTTTATTCCTGTTGCTCGTTTTTTCTTAAAGCCCTGGGTGGTATTAATAGCAGTTGGAATTTTAGCTTTTGGTGAGCCTTTTATTTATCATTCCACTGAAGCAAAGCAGTATAGTACAGAATTGTTTGCTTCTATATTAGCTTTATATCTATTTGTAAGATTTCACCGTTCCTCAGCGCCTGCATCACTTTTGATATGGGGAATCAGTGGTGGTTTGCTAGTATGGTTTTCCTATTCGTCAATTTTCGTTCTTGCGGGTATAGCCATCGTTGTAAGTCTTAATTCTCTAATCAATAAAGATTGGAAAAATTTCTTTCTTAAATTGATTCCTTTTACAATTTGGTTATTCAGTTTTGCTCTTGTTTACTTTTTCTTCTTGCGTAAGTACGAAGATTCAGGCTGGCTCAAGAACTTCTTCGAAGTTATGTATAATGCTTATATGCCGATGCCTCCTTCGTTCAAAGATTTGCATTGGTTTGCATACACACATTATATGTTGTTGGAGCGCAACCTCGGCATGTTAACCAAGTTTGGAAACCACATAAAAGATTACTCCTTAATACAAACTTTTTTTAGGATGCCATTTCTTCCAATACTGTTGGAAATGATTGGTGTGTTTTTCTTATTTAGAAAAAATAAATATTATTTGTTTCTTCTTGCTTTCCCGATACTTCTTACTCTGCTCGCTTCAGGTTTTAAGTTTTATCCATTCTATGAGCGTTTTATCTTATTTCTAGCACCGCTATTTATCGTGCTTATTGCGTATGGCGCAGAAAGTACTGCTGATATACTTGGTCAAACTAAAAACAAGATTATTGCTTCTGTGCTTTTTCTTCTTTTGTTACTTCCTCCTTTTTGGAATGCTATTCGGTTTACTTTAAATCCAGAATATTTATACAAGAAGGAGTATAATAGAGAAGCATTGCTTTATGCAAATGACCGGTACAGGGAGGGTGATGCCGTTTATGTGTACTGGAATATGAATCATGCTTACAAGTACTATAAAGATGCCTACAATCTTAAATACGATGCGCTAGGGCGCGAGGACTTAAGGCATACAACAGCTAGCAAACAGGAGTATTACGACCAGATTCGTCAGCAATTAGGAGACTTGCGCGGAAAGAAAAGGCTTTGGCTAATTGATAACCCTGATTTAAGAAATAATATAGGAGATTATCCTGGCCGTACTCCGAAATGGTATTACGATCAGAAATTCCTTCCCATAAGAAAATTAGAAAGTGTAATTTCTGAGCTTGGGGCAACACCTATAGACAGCTTTCAGCGGCCAAGTATCGACGTTAAGTTGTATATATTACAAAATAAATAATTCGTGTTCTCTGTCAGCGTTAATAAAAATGTGCTGAGCGCAATTAATCTGATTGAAACGTAGGCTAGGTAATCTAAACTAGTAAATCTGTGAAATAACCAGCGAGGAGCATATATACTCCTCGCTGGTTGATGAAAATGAGTTATACAATGAGGCGAACTATCTCATTGTAATTAGAAGTACAAGTTGTACTGCGCAGAGGAAAAGTCCGTATGAGATACCTACCACTTATATTTTTCGCTATGCGTCCGTTTTACTGCTGCCTGCTCTTGCTGTTAGGATTTGCGTTTGGGTGTTCTCAAAAAGTGGAACCTACGCAGGTTGTTGCCAGGCCTGATAGCATTCTGGTTTTTTATAAGACCAGCGGCTTCTATCACACCTCTATTCCGGCCGGTATTAAGGCTATTCAGCAACTGGGCCGAGAAAACAATTTTCGCGTTGATAGCACCAACAATGCCGCGCGCTTTCAACTTGATACGCTGCGAAAATACAAGGCTGTGGTGTTTCTTAGCACCACGCAGGATGTACTAAATACAACCCAGCAAACGGCATTCGAGCAGTATATACGCTTAGGCCGGGGATTTGTAGGCATTCATGCCGCTACGGATACCGAATACGATTGGCCGTGGTATAATGGCTTAGTGGGTGCTTATTTCAATGGTCATCCCAACATTCAGCAGGCTACGGTGAGCGTGATTGATAACAACCATCTTGCTACGAGTTTCCTGCCTGCTCGGTGGGTGCGTACCGATGAGTGGTACAACTTTCGCAGCTTAGCTGCCGACCTGCGCGTGTTGGCCACGCTGGACGAAACCACTTACTCGGGTGGAACTAATGGGGCTAACCACCCTATTGCTTGGTGTCACTCCTACGACGGCGGCCGTGCGTTCTACACTGCCGGCGGCCACACCGATGAAAGCTACCAAGAAACGCTGTTTCTGCGGCACCTGCTGGGCGGTATCACGTATGCAATTGGGAAGTAGAGATTCGGGCCTCTGGGTTGCGTCGTTTTTTGCCTTAGCAACTGATTAGCAGTAGGGGCTATGCCTGGGAGTATCTGCGTACGCTGCTGCATAGCGTAGCAGTGAAGTTGCCTGCCTGCTGGCGTAGCATACTTACTGTTGGCTTGCAGCCGATGGAGCTGCCCCCACAGAAGAAACGGGTGCTTCAAGCTATACTATCTCCCTTACGGCATCCGTCACCCGCCGCAAATCCATTTCCGTCATGGCCGTGCCCGAGGGCAGGCAGAGGCCACGAGCAAACAAGTCTGCACATAGGGCGCCGCCGTACATCGGGGCCGTAGCAAAGAGTGGCTGAAGGTGCAGCGGCTTCCAAAACGGCCGACTTTCAATGTTGCGCGTTTCAAGGTGTAGGCGTAACTGCTCGGGCGTAACGGCGGTTTCGGCGGGGTCGAGGAGTAGGGTGGTAAGCCAGCGGTTACTGCGGCATCCGGGTGGTTCGGTAGGGGCGAGTTGCAAGCCAGCAATACCAGCCAGATGCTCGCGGTACCAAGCGTAGATTTCGCGGCGGCGCTTCACCCGGTCTTCAATAAGCTCCATCTGGCCGCGGCCAATACCTGCCAGCAAGTTGCTGAGGCGGTAATTATAGCCCGTTTCAGAGTGCTGATAATGGGGCGCCACGTCTTTGGCTTGTGTAGCCAAGAAACGAGCTCTGCGGGCCCACTCGCTGTTGCTGGTAAGTAAGGTTCCGCCACCGCTGGTGGTTAGGATCTTGTTGCCATTAAAAGAAAAAACGCTCACTGCTCCAAACGAACCCAACGGCTGACCTTCATAACGGGAGCCCAGTGCTTCGGCCGCGTCTTCGAGTACTGGTATAGCGTACTCGGCCGCTATTGCCACAATCTCGCGCAGTTTGGCCGGCATGCCGTACAGATGCACGACCAGCAACGCCTTCGGTCGGCGGCCTTGCCGGAGTTGGTCTTCTATGGCTTCGCGTAGGCGTTCCGGGCACAGGTTCCAAGTGTCGGCTTCGCTATCAACGAAAACGGGCGTGGCCCCAAGGTAAGTAATAGGGTTGGCGGTGGCCACAAACGTGAACGAAGGACATAGCACCACATCGCCAGCTTTAACGCCGAGCAAAATCAACCCTAAGTGAATTGCTGCCGTGCCCGATACGAGGGCGATGCAGTGGCCAGCCCCCGTGTACTCGCAAATATCTCGCTCAAAACCATCCAGGTTAGGACCGGTAGGAGCCACCCAATTGTCTTCAAGTGCCTTGTGTAGATAATTGATTTCGTGACGGCCCAGGTGAGGAGGGGATAAATATAGACGGTCGTAGTCTTGGCTGCGCATAAAGGAACGGGAGCCCAGGTTTTAGCTCAGGCTTGTTGTATAGATGGTGCGAGGTAGTAAGAGGAGCAGAAGAAGCAGTAGCAACTCCGTTGAATGGCATACTGCGGTAGGTAGGTTGTTCTTGCCTGAAGTTGCGCAAGCGAAAGTAGTGCTACATCTGGTATTGCTTGTTCTTGATAACCTGTGCCGGTACGCCAACGGCCGTGCAGTTGGCGGGCAAGTCGCGGACGGCTACGGCCCCGGCGCCCACAATAGTGCGGGCGCCTACGTGCACGTGGTTGATGACTGTGGCATTGGTACCCAAGTACACGCCGGTTTCAAGATGGGCCGCCCCGCCTACATTGGCGTGCGGCATCAAGGAGCAGAAGTCTTCCAACACGGCATCGTGGCCAACGGTGCAACCTAAATTGAGCAGCACGTGCTGGCCCAAGGTGATGTCGGTGGTTAGAATGCAGGCTTGGCTGATAATGCAGCCCGCCCCGATCTGCAACTTCTGGTAGGGTGCGCACGCCACTCCCGGATGAATCAGCGTAGCAAACGACAAGTGCGGAGACGTGAGCTGCGCTACCACGGCGGCGCGGCTCTGGCTGTTGCCTACTGCCACTACCACATGCAAGGGCGCCGTACCCTCGTTGAGGTCGGCAGAGGTACCCAGATAAGGAAAGCCGTGCAGCGTGTCTAGCGTAGGGTGTGCGTCATCATAAAAGCCCGTAAGCTGCCAGGTAGGCCGCTGTTCGTTGATTTGATGCACCAGTATCAATACCTCCCGGCCCAAGCCGCCGGCCCCGAATATGGCCAGTGGGCGCAACTCCGGGGCCGGCATACTACCAGATGCAGAAAGAGTAGGAACTCTCATGAAGAAGTTGAAATGTCGGGAGAAGAAGTCGCCGAAAGCGACGAGGCGCCGCGAAATGGCTCGGTAGTGGCTTGGCCAGGCGCATTAATGTCGTGGGCTCCTAGCACGCGCAAGGCCGTGCGAAACAAGATGCGCAGATCAAGCGACAGGCTGATATTGTCTACATACCAGACATCGTACAAAAACTTTTGCTCCCAGCTGATGGAATTGCGGCCATTTACCTGCGCCCAGCCGGTGAGGCCCGGTAAAGCCAGATGTCGGCGGGCTTGGGTCGGAGAGTACAGCGGCAGATACTCGGGTAGCAACGGACGGGGACCTACCAAGCTTAAATCACCACGCAGTACATTCCAGAGTTGAGGCAGCTCGTCGAGCGAGGTGGCCCGCACCCAACGGCCCAAACGCGGCAGGCGCTGCGCATCTGGCAGCAGATGGCCGTGGGCGTCGTGGGCGGTGGTCATAGTTTGAAGTTTGTAGAGGGAAAACAGCCGCCCGTGCCAGCCCGGCCGTAGCTGCCGAAACAACCACGGACCACCATTCTGCACGCTGAGCACCACCGCCCCGAGCAGTAGCACCGGTAGTGCCAGCAGTAACAGCGGAGTCGCAAGTGCCACATCCAGAACGCGCTTGCCCCAGCGGCGGTACCAGTCGGTGGAGTTCAACATACGGAGGAGTCGAGCTTTTCAGGATGCAAGTTGTGTTTTTCCGGGCATTCTGTTCTTCAATTGCAGGCAAGGAATCTGCAACGTCTACAGAATTTACGGAAAACAGTGCACAAGCTTCGAGTTGCTTTCTTGAAGAGCGTGCAAAACCGGCGCGGAACAACAAAGCTGCCACACCAGGCTGAGAGATTATTCAACTAGCAATTTGTCCTTCCGATGAAGGAGGAATATCAATCAAGTCGTTCCACGGTTTTACCCAGATTCCTCCTGCGTCGGAAGGACAAGGCTTTTGCCTAGTTGGATAGCCTCTTATTCATAGAGCAGACAGCTAAACACGCAGGCATCGGGGCTAAAGCCCAAGAAGCTTGCGCTACATTTGCGCCATGCTCGTTTTCCCGAATGCCAAACTCAACCTCGGCCTCTACATCACGGGCCAGCGGCCCGATGGTTTCCGCAACCTCGAATCGGTATTTGTGCCCTTGCCTTGGTGCGATGCCCTGGAAGTGCTGCCCGCTGCGGATCTTGCCGAAACCACACTTGCGCTTACCGGCATTCCCATTCCGGGCGACCCAGCAACCAACCTCTGTCACCGCGCTTACGAGTTGCTGCGCACGGATTTCGACCTGCCACCCGTACGGCAGCACCTGCACAAAGTAGTACCCATTGGGGCCGGTTTGGGCGGAGGCTCCGCCGACGCGGCCTTTGCGCTCCGCGCCTTAAACAACTTGTTTGACTTGAATTTATCCGCCGAAACCTTGGTGGGCTACGCCCGTCGGCTCGGTTCCGACTGTGCGTTCTTCGTAGCCAACCAACCGGTTTTCGCCTATGAAAAGGGCGACGTGTTCGAGGGAATCAGCTTAAACCTGAATGGTACGGCTTGCAAAGTTGTTTACCCCGGCCTGCACATCAGCACCGCCGAAGCGTATTCGCGGGTGACGCCGCGCCCGCCGCGCCACGATTTGCGCGAAGCCTTGCGCCAACCCCTGGAAACGTGGCGGACAACGGTCAGCAACGACTTCGAAGACGCGTTAACTCCTTTTTATCCGGTGCTTGGTGAGATTAAGCAGCAACTGTATGCTGCCGGGGCTACTTATGCTTCTTTATCAGGCTCCGGCTCGGCGGTGTATGGGCTGTTTCCGGGGCTTGAGCTTCCTCCAAAGCTGGCGCTGCCAGCTCACTATTTAGTTTGGGACGGGCGGTTATAGTGCCAAGCACTGGCGGAGCGCTACACCAACACGTCCACAGCTTCTTGGCGCCGGGTACGCCGCTGGTTCCATTGGTCGATGACTGGGTGAATCAGGACGCTAAACAAAATCACGACCGTGCCCAAGTAGAACCCGAGCGACATTTTCTCTTCGCTGCCGAAAATCAAAACAGCCAGCAGAATGCCATAGACGGGCTCTAGGTTGATGGTCAGGTTCACGACGAAGGCCGAAACTCGTTTCATCAGCTCCACCGACGTCGAGAAGGCGTAAACGGTGCATACGCCAGCCAATACACCCAACCACAGCCAGTCGTAGCCGTGGAGGGCAAGTTGCAACCCCTGGCCTTCGCTGAAGTACCGGCTGTATATCGGGAAAAATAGCGCAATACTGAGGCAGGCACCGGCCATTTCGTAGAAAGTAAGTTGAAGCGGCGAGTGGCGCTTTACTAGCTGCGAGTTCATCACGCTGAACAACGCCGACAATCCCGCCGACAAAATAGCCACCAGCAAGCCCGCCAACTGGTCCAGTTCCGCCCTCGACACCAGATATAGCCCCACCATTGTCAACATGCTCAATCCCACTTCGTAGGCGCGCACCCGTCGCCACAGCATCAGGGGCTCCAACAGAGACGTCCAGAGCGCCAGCGTTGCCATACCGGCCAGGCACACACTCACCGACGACAAACGGGCGGCCAGGAAGAACGTAATCCAGTGCACTGCTACCAGGGAGCCCACCCCCAAAAGTCGAAGTACTTCGGTCGGGGGAACCCGCCACGCCACTTTTCGTGCCGCGAGCAGCATCCCGAGCCCCGCAGTAGCCAGCAGCGTCCGCCAAAATACCAGCTCCACCGGCGGCACCGAAATCAGCTTGCCCAGTATGGCTGTGAAGCCCCAAAGCAACACAATGAAATGCAGGCGGAGGTAGTCTTTTAGCATGAGTAACTGAGTGGCTGCGCAACTGAGTAGAAAAATCCGAACAGCCCACTCAGTTACTCAGCCACTCAGTTGCTTTCAATCTAGCGGGGCACTATCCGGTACAGCACCAGCCCAATACCTGTGAAAACGATGCTCGGTATCCAAGCGGCCAACATCGGATTCAAGTCACCAACCTGGGCGAAGTTACGGCTCAGGATAACGAAGATGATAAACACGAAGGCCAGCACAAACCCTAGCGCAATCTGCCCCCCAACCCCAGCCCGCGACTTTCGGGCACTCATGATAACCCCAATGATGGTGAGGATAAACATGGCGTAGGGGTAGGCATACCGTTCGTATTTGTCGCTCAGATAGATCTGCGTATCGGCGGCGCCGCGGTCTATTTTCTGCTGGATGTAGCGGTTTAGCTCGGGTAGCGTCAGGGTTTCGCTGAGGCGGTAGGTGCTGGCAAAATCCTTGGGGTAGAGGTTGAGCGTGGTATCGCGCGTGGGCAGCGTGAGGAGCTTCTCGTTCGGGCCGTCGATGATGCGTACCAGTTGGGGCGTCAGGCGCCACGCCCGCTTGGTGGAATCCCAGGTGATGGCCTCGGCCGTCAGGCGGCGCTTGAGCAGGGTGCCTTCCACGGTTTCCAGCGCGAACTTGTAGCCCACGTTGTTCACGTTGTCGTAGCTCTCCATGTAGGCGTAGCTCTTCGGCCCGATTTTAATGTGCACGTTGCGCCCCTTGAAGTGGTAGGGGTTCTTGACGTACTTCCGCTCGAAGTCCACGCGGGTTTTGTTGGCATACGGAATAACCCAGCCCGTAAGAGCCATGGTGACAACGGCCAAAATCGTGCTGCCCATCATGTAGGGCACCAGCAGCCGCTTGAAACTTACGCCGCTGGCCAGAATAGCCACAATTTCGGTGCGGGCTGCTAGCTGCGCCGTCACGAAAACCACCGCTATGAACACGGTGATAGGGGAAAGCAAGTTGGCGTAATACGGAAACAAATTCACGTAGTACTCCAGCATAATCTGCTTCACCCCCAAGCTGTGCTTCAGGAAGTCGTCGTTTTTCTCGGTGAAGTCAATCACGCAAATCACCATCACCAGCACCACCACGGTGAAGAAGAAAGCCGTGAGAAACTTCTTAAGAATGTATTTATCGAGAATTCGCATTGTCGTTTATTGAACTACCAGGCCGTCCTGCTTGATCCAGCGAACCAAACCAACTACTACAACCTCGTCATCACCCGCCCGACCATCTTCTCCTTCCACTCGCGGAAAGTGCCGGCCAGAATCTGTTGGCGCGCCTGCTTCACGAGCCACAAGTAGAACGTAAGGTTGTGGATGGAGGCAATTTGCGGGCCGAGCATTTCCTTGCTGTGAAAGAGGTGGCGCACGTAGGCTTTCGAGTAGAACGTGCTGACGTAGCCACCTAGTTCAGCATCAATCGGCTCGAAATCATCGGCCCACTTCTTATTGCTGATGTTGATAATACCCTGCGTGGTGAAGAGCATGCCATTGCGGGCATTTCGGGTGGGCATAACGCAGTCGAACATATCTACGCCCAACGCTATATTCTCCAGAATATTGGCCGGCGTGCCCACGCCCATCAGGTAGCGTGGCTTGTCTTGGGGCAGAATGTCGCAGACCAGCTCGGTCATCTCATACATTAGTTCGGCGGGCTCGCCCACGCTCAGGCCGCCAATGGCGTTGCCTTCGCGCTGCAACTCGGCTATAAACTCGGCTGACTTGACGCGCAAATCCTTGAACGTGCTGCCCTGCACAATCGGGAATAGCGTTTGGGAGTAGCCGTAGTGGCCCTCGGTGCTGTCGAAGCGTTGGATGCAGCGTTGCAGCCACCGGTGGGTCATGTCGAGGGAGCGGCGGGCGTAGTCGTACTCGCAGGGCCAGGGCGTGCACTCATCGAAGGCCATGATGATGTCGGCCCCGATGATGCGCTGGATGTCCATCACGCCTTCCGGCGAAAACAAGTGCTGGCTGCCATCAATGTGGGAGCGAAATTTCACGCCTTCCTCCTTGATTTTGCGCGTGCCGCTGAGCGAGTACACCTGATAGCCGCCCGAATCAGTAAGGATGGGCCGGTTCCAGCCGTTGAATTTGTGCAGGCCGCCTGCGCGCTGCAAGACGTCGAGGCCGGGACGCAGGTAGAGGTGGTACGTGTTGCCGAGGATAATCTGGGCCTGCACGTCGTTCTCAAGGTCGCGCTGCTGCACGGCCTTCACAGTCCCCGCCGTCCCGACGGGCATAAAAATAGGCGTTTCAATAGTGCCGTGGTCGGTGTGTACTACACCAGCGCGGGCTTTGGTATGGGGGTCGTTGGTTACTAGGTCGAAGGTCATTCTAGAAGAGAAGCTAGGAGCTAGAAGCCAGGAGCTAGGAATTGGAAACTAAGAGCCATTATCTTCTTTGGCTCCTGCCTTCTAGCTCCTAGCTCCTGGCTTCTCCCCACAAAGGTACTTCCGCCACCCCGAATGCCTACTTTTGCCAGCTAAATTCACTTTCCTCGTTTTGTTGCTGAGCTATTCTCCGGCCGTTTGGCTGCTGCTGGTTACTGTACTGGTACAGCTATTTTATGCAGCCTATTATTTTTTGCCCTTTGCCAACCGCCCACCGGAGCCAGAGCCCGATGCCACCCAGGCACAGCCCCTATCGGTGGTGGTATGCGCCCACAACGAACTTGCTAATCTGCGCCGGCTGCTGCCGCTGCTTCTCCAGCAAAACTATCCAGCGGGCTTCGAAATCGTGCTGGTAGATGACCGTTCCACCGACGACTCGTTGCTCTACCTTCAGCAGCTCACGCAGTATTATCCGCATGTGCGCCTGGTTGCCGTAGCCCAGACGCCCCAAGGTTTCGCTCCTAAAAAGTATGCCCTGACGCTCGGTATTAAAGCGGCCCGCCACTCCCAGTTGCTTTTCACCGACGCCGACTGTATTCCGGCTACCAACCAGTGGCTGCTCGCTATGCAAGCTGGTTTTCAGCGCCCCGCCGACTTAGTGGTAGGCTACTCGGCTTATACCGCCGAACCTGGATTTCTTAATAAGCTGATTCGATTTGAAACTTTAGTTACCGGGGCACAGTATCTGTCGTTCGCGTGGCGTGGAAAACCGTACATGGGAGTGGGCCGCAACTTGGCTTATTCGCAGGATGTGTTTCGCGCCACCAGGGGGTTTGCTTCCCACATCCGCAGCCTCAGCGGCGACGATGACCTGCTGGTGCAGGACGCCGTAGCGCAAGGGCAGCGGGTAGCTGTGGTGGCCGATTCTGTGGCGCATACCCTCAGTGAACCAACCCACAACTGGACCGGCTGGTGGCGGCAAAAACGGCGGCATTTGTCGGCGGGACGCAGCTACCGGGCAGCAGACCGCTGGCGCATTGGAAACTTTATCGGCAGCAATGTGCTTTTTTACAGTATAAGTTTAACTCTGCTGTTTTTTCCCTCCGATTGGATACCTTTGGCTGGACTATGGGCGCTACGCACGGCACTTGTTTCAGGCACTTATTTGCGCCTCAGTCGTCGTCTTG